>JAJRXN010000088.1 GCA_024276295.1 Acidobacteriota bacterium | reverse complement strand
CGTTCGTCTCGTCGGGCAGGCAGATTCCGGCCAGCGAACAGCCCCAGCACTTCGGGCTGTCGACCAGCGGTGGCGGCAGCTCGTTCGCGCGCGCCGCGCGGTGCGCCTCGGTGATCAGCGCCAAGGTCCGGCGCTCGAGTTCCGGGGTGAACGGCACGTCGACGCGTGTGCGGGACCCCGCGAAGTACAGCACGCCGCGCGTCACGCGGTAGCCGTGCTCGCGCAGCAGCAGGGCCTGGGCCATGAGCTGGACGCGCTCCGGTTCCCAGGAGCGCTGCTCGTTGTCAGGTACCCGACCCCGCTTCGTCTCCACGGGAACGGCTTCGTCTCCCTCCGTGGCGACGAGGTCGAGCTTCGCGGTGATCCCGAGGCGCTCGCTGGCCAGGCTGACGCTCCGCCGGACCTCCGGTTCGGGATCTCCCGCGGGGCCGCTCGCCTTCGCTCCGGAGGCCGCGGCCTCTCCTCCGCCCGGCGCGCGGTCGAGCGCGCCCTCGATGGAGCGGTCGACGCGACGATGGATCCACTTTCCTTCGAGCGTGTACGCGTTGTCCGCCCACAGTCCCTCGACGTGCATCAGATGAAACAGCCGCGGACAGTACGCGAACTCGCTGATCTGGCGCACCGGCAGGTAATCCGGTGCCTTGGCAGCGGTCGACATGTGGCCTCCTCGCCCCCGCCCCGGCACGCCGCCGGGCGCGGGGAGTCCCGTTGTGGAACGCCGCACCGCCTAGGGCGCGGCGCCCGTCTGCCCTGGTGCGTCCCTGCGTGGAGGCGGAGTCCTTCCCTTGCCCGGCGAGGAGCGGGCACACGCCTGCGCCCGCACGGGCCATCGATGTGGACGGGCGGTCCGCCCCCCTCGGCGGCTGCTCCGGCGCCGGGGCAACGACCGGGGAGCCGGCCGGCCGCGAACCACCCATCCGGTTTCTCTTTTACCGATCGTGCGGATCAGAACCCGATCCCTGGCCACGTCTTTCCGAAGGCCTGCCGGAAGAATCGGTCGGCGGAATCCGGTGCGCGCCGCCGTCGGCCGTGAACGCCTCGAGACCCGCGCGCAACCGCTCGCGGATCAGCTCGCAAAGCTCCGGAGGTTCCCGAACGACGACGTCGGGAATCCAGCGCATGACGTCTCCCGCCAGTTCGTCGAGCGCCGCGTACGGGACGCGCAGTTCCCAGCGCCCGTCGTCGAGCCGGCGGGCCTTCTGCCGCGGATGCCAGGCCTCCTCGGCGACCCAGCGCGCCGCGCGCGCGGTGAATGTCAGGGTCGCCCAGCCCTGCGGCTCGCCGGCGAAGATCCCGTAGGACGACGCGTAGTACCGGTCGAGAAGCCTGTCCTCGACCTCCTTCGCGCGCCCCTCGAGCTTCTCGGCCGCCTCGATCCGCTCGACCGCGAAGCTGCGCAGGTCGTCGCGCAGATGACACCACGCATCGAGGTACCAGCCGCCACGGTAGTGGACGAGCCGCTGGGGAGAGATGTCGCGCTCGGTGGTGCGCTCGGTGCCACGCCCGCGATAGACGATCCGGACCTTCCGCCGCCCGAGCAGCGCCGAGGCGATCATCCGGAAGTGCGGCCCGGCCGGACGGGAACTCGGCGCGAGCACGCGGATGCGGCGCGCCGCCTCGGCGACCGACACCCGGCGCGAGACGGCCAGCTCGTCGAGGCGACGGGCCAGCGGGGCGAGGCAGTCCGCCAGCAGTCCCGGCCGGAGTCCCGCGAGGACCTGCTCGAGCGTGAACAGCGCCCGCAGTTCCTCGGCGTTCAGCCAGATGCCCGGCAGCTCGAACGAACGTCCCTCGGCATCGCGCCGATAGAAGTAGCCCCCCCGCTCGCGGTCGTTTTCGATCGGTGCGTCGAGCGACTCCCGCATGAAGCGGATCGTCCGTTTGACGGTCGCACTCGAACATCCGAGCCGCCGGGCGAGTTCCTCCCCGGGGATTCCCCTCCGGCGGGACTGGAGGATCTGGTGCAGCTCGTAGATGCGGGCGAAGCGTTTCATGGCGTGGGCGGTCCCTTCTACCCGACCAGCCCGCCGCCTGGCAACCGCCGTCCCGCAGCCGGCCCGTCCCTGCCGCATCTTCACTGACATCCGTGATCGGCTCCCGAGCACACCATGGGCGACCGGGACCGGAGCAGTCGCTCGGCTCAATAGCGCAGCACCGCCGCCACGCCCTCAGCCCTCTCGGGAAGACGCGTCGGATCGACGGCGAGCGCATCGCCGCCGCGGGACAGCGTCTCCCACACCGCGGCGTCGATCAGTTCCTCGTCGTCGTCGCGCGGCTCGAGATGCAGCTCGACCGTGCCGGACTCGCGCTCGAAGCGGCCCCAGCGCCGGGTGTCCGGATCGACGAACAGCGTCTCGACCCGCCCGGCCAGGGCGCCGCGCAGGATCTCCGGCAGCTCGGTGATCACCCGCTCGCCGCGCGCGAGTTCGTCGAGACGCCGCGCCGCCGGCGAGAGCGCACGCTGGAGTTCGTCGCCCGCACATTCGAGGGCCCGGCGATGCAGCTCGTCGGCGGACAGATCGTCCGGGTTGCCGGCGATCACCGTCTCGAGCACCCGGTGGCGGGTCGCCTTGCGGAACAGCGCGACGTGCTTCTGCACGCCGGCGAGCACCACCGGAGCGTCGTGTGGTTCGATGAAGCGATCCAGTTCGCGGTCGACGATCTGGAAGAACTGCAGGACGTCGCGGTCCTCGACCACGCCGTCCCGGTGGGTCGTCCCCCGTGGCGCCCCCCCGCCGGCACCGGCCCGGTCGCGCTCGCGCTCCGGCGGTCCGAGCGCCTGTTCGAGATCGACCGGCACGCCGGCAAGATCGACCTCCTCGGCCCTCCGGGCCGTCCCCCGCACCAGGCGCACGCGCCGCAGGCTCAGGCCGAGCACGTAGAACGTCCCCTCCCAGGCGAGAGCCGGCAGCAGGGGCCGGACGACCGGCCGCGGTCCGACGATCACAGCCTCGTCCGGGGACACCGGCAGGCGAAACACCTCGCACGCCTCCGGAGAGCGGTAGATCGCCAGTCCCAGGTCCTGGCGCATCCAGAACAGCGAGTCGTCGATCATCCGGTCGAGCGGCGCGAGAAAGCGCCCGGTGTCGTGACCGTTGAGGCCGAGATCGGCGAGCCGCTCCCGGGCCGAGCGGAGCAGGTTCTTGAGCCGGGTGGGGTCCTGCTGGACGTCCGCCCCGTGCCGGTGCGTCGGCATGAACAGCGAAAGCCAGGGCCTGTCGTCCGCGCGGACGAGGCGGGCCAGGTGGTCACGGGTCAGCGCAGCGCTCATGGGCTCCCTTCTCCTTCTGTTTCTGACGGAAGCGAGCGGAAGCCGCTTGCGGCGTGGTCCGGCCCGTGTCAGGCCACCGAAGCGCCGCCGGGCATCTCGGAGCGTCCGGTCGCGGCGCCGCGGAAACCGTGGCCGGGCCTCGGGCCGGTCGCGGCTCCCGTCATGATGGTACACCCGGCCGGGGTCGCGGGTCGTCGCGGGCCCGTCCGGATGCGAAACGACCCGGGCGGCATCACGCCGTCCGGGTCGTCCGGTCGGGTCGGCCCGTGGGCCGGAGCGTCAGACGTTGAACGAGCTGCCGCAACCGCACGTTCCGCGGGCGTTCGGGTTGTTCACGACGAAGCCCGAGCCGCGCAGGTCCTCGACGAAGTCGACGGTCGCACCCCGCAGGTACTGCAGGGAGATCGGGTCGATGGCGACCTCGACACCCTCCTGGACCCAGGTCTGGTCGTTCTCGTTCCGGTCGTCGAAGACGAAGGCATAGCGAAAGCCGGAGCAGCCGCCGCCCTCGACGAAGACCCGGAAGGCCTTGCCCTCGAACTCGGCGTTGCCCTGGGCGAATTCGCGCACCTTCTCGATGGCAGCCCGGGTGATCGTCACCAGCGGCTGGGGCGCTCCCCCGGCCTCGGAGCTGTTGGTCGGTTGAATCGACATCTTCATCTCCCTTGCGGGCCGGCCCTCTCGACGGGATCTTTCTGTCCGCGAACACAGGAGGGGGCTGACCCAGCCTCGCGGTGGAGTTTAGTCGCCGGCGGACGCTTCGTCCAACCTTGGAGCGCGACGGCGCACGACTCCGTATCATGGCGGCCGCGCTGGCGGTGCGCCCCGACATGGAGCGGCAGGATGTCCGATCGCAGAAGAGTGGTGATCACGGGTATGGGGGCCGTCTCGCCTCTCGGGACCGGGCTCGATGTCGTCCGTGAGGCCCTGCGCGAGGGCCGGTCCGGGATCCAGCACGTCGACGAGTGGCGGGACCTCGCCTTCGGCTCGCAGGTGGCCGGGCTTCCGGAGACCGAGCCGGCCAGCCCGCTGCTGACGCGGAAGATCGCGAAGAGTTCGGCGAGCAACGCCAAGATGTGCCTGCGGGCGACCTGGGAGGCGCTCGAGACCGCCGGCCTGTCCCGCGAGGACGTGGCCCGCACCGACTGCGCGGTGATCGTCGGAGCGGGCACCGGCTCGGGGATCGACAACTACGACGCCTGCCGGGTGATCCAGCCGGAGACCGGGGATCGCGACGAGACTCCCGAGGGATCACCCCGCCCGCTCAGCACCAAGCGGGTCAACCCGTACACCGTTCCCCGGGTGATGGCCTCGACCGGGTCGGCCAACGTGAGCGTCGCGCTGGGGATCCACGGCGAGAGCTGGTCTGTCTCGTCGGCCTGCGCCACCGGCGCCCACGCGATCGGGATGGCGACGCGCCTGATCCGCGCCGGGATGTACGACCGGATCATCGCCGGCGCGTCCGACGAGGTCGACTGGACGCGGGCCGGAGCGTTCGACGCGATGCGCGCCCTCTCGCGCGGATTCAACGACCGGCCCGAGGAGGCCTCGCGCCCCTTCGCGAAGGACCGCGACGGTTTCGTCATCAGCGGCGGCGCGGGCATCGTGCTGCTCGAGTCCCTCGAACTCGCCGAGCGGCGGGGCGCGCCCATCCGGGCCGAGGTCCTCGGCTTCGGGGCGACGTCGGACGGATACGACATCGTCGCCCCGCTGACCGACGGTGCGATCCGGGCGATGCGCCGCGCGATCGACGACGCGGCGCTGACGCCGGAGGAGATCGAGTACGTCAACGCCCACGGCACGTCGACGCCCCAGGGTGATCCCTCCGAGGCGGCCGCGATGCGCGAGGTGTTCGGTCCGCGACAGCCGCACATCTCCTCGACCAAGTCGATCACCGGCCACGGAATCGGCGCCGCGGGCAGCCTCGAGGCGATCTACACTGTGCTGATGCTCGAAGGCGGGTTCCTCGCCCCAAGCCGCAACGTCACGCCGGAAACGCTCGACCCGAAGTGCGAAGGACTGAACATCGTGTACGAAGGCCCCAACGACATCACGGTACGTACGGCCCTTTCGAACAGTTTCGGTTTCGGCGGCACCAACGCCTGCCTGGTGCTTCGCGCGTGGGATCGCTGACCCCCGGGCAGCCGCACCCCGCCCCTCGGGCCGGCCCCCGGTCGCAGCCGCTCCACCCCGCTCGCCGCATCGCGGAGGCGCTGGCGATCTCCGCCTGCGGCGCGTTCGTGTGGTGGCTGGCCGTACGGTTCACGCCGCTCGGCCCGCTGATCGCTCCGGCCTACGTGCTGCTCGTGCTGCCGGCCGCCGTCGACCGCTGGAAGGCGCCGCTCTGGGGATTCATTCCCGGCGTCTTCGCTGTCTCGATCATCGCCCATGCGCCGGTCGCCCGCTGGGGCTGGTACATCGCGGTCCTGTTGCCGCCCCTGCTGTGCTGGCACTACGTCGTCGCGCCGCTGTTCGTCTCGGGGCTGCGCCGCTGGACCCGCGTGCCGGCGTTCCTCGCCATCCCGCTCGGCCTCGGAGCGGCCGAGTGGACCCATCCGCTGCTCGGCCTCGGCAACTTCAACATGTACATGATCGGGACGTTCCTCGCGCCGTGGCCCGTCCTGGCCCAGGCCGCCGACCTCGTCGGCGCGGCCGGCCTGTCGGTGCTGTGGTCGATCCCGTTCGCCGTCGGCGTCGATGTCCTGCGCTGGAAGTTCGACGGCGCGCCGTGGCGCACGGTCCGCTCCGGCGCGATCGTCGCCGCGGTCGTTCTCGTGGCGCTGGTCGGCTACGGCCTCGTGCGCCCGGGAACGGTCCGCACTCAGCCGGGCCCCCGGATCGCGGTGATCCAGCCGAGCGAGGATCACGCTCCGGAGCTGACCGACGGCGTGGTCCGGATCCAGCAGCAGATGACCATCGAGTCGGTCCCGCCCGGCAGCAGCGACCTGATCGTCTGGCCCGAAAACGCGATCCTCGACTTCTACGAGCAGAACCGCGTCTACCAGGACACCGTGCGCTGGCTCGCCGCCTCCCGCGGAGCACCGCTGCTCTTCGGCACCATGGCCACCGGACCGGACGGACAGCGCCCGACCAACACGACGCTGCTCGTCAGCCCGGACGGCCGGACCCTCGGCCGCTACGACAAGGTCGTGCTCTTTCCGTTCACCGAACGCCGCGTGTTTTCCGGCCTGGCCCGGCTGTGGCCCGGCTTCGGCCGGATGATCGACGGCGTCGTCCGGAAGGCCTGGGGCCGGGCGCCCAACGGCTGGTCTCCCGACGACATCACGCTGCTGGCGCTTCCGCCCTCGGAACCCGGCGGGGAACCGCTGAAGTTCTGGACGCCGGCCTGCTACGAGTCGTCCTACGCGAGCCTCGGGCGCCGCGCCGGACGTCGCGGGGCGCGGTTCTTCGTCAACCTGACCTCGGAGGGCTGGCTCGGCTGGGCCGCGTCGCACAACCAGCTCTTCGCCAGCACGATGCGCGCAATCGAGAACCGCGTCGGCATGGTCCGCGCGGCGAACACCGGTCCCTCGGCGTTCATCCTGCCGACCGGCGAGGTCGACGCCTGGCTGCGGGGATCCCGCACCGGCCGCCTGCGGATGGAGCCCGGCACGCTGATCCACACTGTCACGAAAGGCACCGGTCGGGGTACCGTCTACGCATGGATCGGCGATCTTCTCGACCCACTGCCGTTCGCGATCGTGCTGGTGCTGATCGTGACGGGGGCGCTGCGCGCGCGACGCCGGCGGACCGCGGCGCGGTGAGCGCCTCCGCGGCCATCACGCGCGAGATCACCCGCCGCAGCGGATCGAGCTTCTACTACGCGTTCCTGACGCTCCCCCGCCCCCGGCGTGAGGCGATCATCGCGGTCTACGCCTTCTGCCACGCCGTCGACGACGCGGTCGACGAGGCGCCCGACCCCGGCGCCGCCCGCCAGGGCATCGCGTACTGGCGGAACGAACTCGCCCGGGCCTACGCGGGGGAGGCCCGCGACCCGGTGACGCGGCAGATCGGGGAGGCCGCGGCGGCGTTCTCCCTGCCGCGTGCGCTGTTCGAACAGGTGATCGACGGCGTCAGCCACGATCTCGAGCCGCGACGGTTCGCGACCTGGGACGAACTGGCCCGGTACTGCGATCTCGTGGCCGGCGCGGTCGGCCGGCTGTGCGTGCGGATCTTCGGCCGCGACGACGCCGAGGCCGACCGCTACGCCGGCGATCTCGGCCTGGCCTTCCAGCTCACCAACATCCTGCGCGATCTCGGACCGGATGCCGCGCTCGGCCGGTTCTATCTTCCGCTCGATGAACTCGAGCGCTTCGGCGTCACCGAACGCCAGGTCCTCGACGAGGACCCGCGGCGGGACCCGCTGCTCGACGCGCTGACCGGCAGGGCCCGCGAGCTGTTCGCCCGCGCCGCGGCGATCGGCCAGCGTGACCGCCGACGGCTGTGCGCCGCCGAGGTGATGGCCGCGATCTACCGCCGGCAGCTCGAGGCCGTCGTGGCTGCCGGCTTTCCGGCCCGCCGGCCGCCGGCCCGGCTCACGCGCCCGCAGAAGGTCCGCATCGCGCTGGCCGCCTGGATCCGCTGCCGGCTCGGAGTCTGATAGCCTGTCGGCTCTCCGGAAGGACCCGACTGCCGATGGCCCGTTGCCCCGAGTGTGGTGGATCGGTAGGACCGCTCGGCTATGCCGAACTGCGGCCGGCACCGGTCCGCTGCCGCTGGTGCAATGCGCGGTTCGAGCTGCCCGGCTGGGCGCGCCTGGTACGCGATGCAACGCTGGTCGTCGCCGCCGGCGGCGGGATCATCGCGGGGATCGTGCTGTGGCGCGACGCCGGCGACGCGATCTGGCTGATGGTCGGTCTCGCGTCGGCGCTGCTGGCCGTGCTCGCCGGCCTGCTGATCGAGCAGGTCGCTCGCCCGGTGGCGCGAGCCGGCCGCAGCGTCAGCCCGGTGGAATCGCGCCGCCTGGAACCGGACGAGGCCGAAGACCGGAAGGACCAAGGCCAGGGATACATGCAGCCATGAAGGAGCTTCAGCTCGAGGGACGGACGGTCCGCGCCGGAACGGTGCTCGCCCTCGGTCGCAACTACGCCGCCCACGCGCGCGAGATGAACGCGCCGGCCGAACCGGTCGTGTTCATCAAGCCGACGACCGCGTTGCTCCCGGGAGGAGGCGCGATCGCCTGGCCCGAAGGCTCGCAGCTCGTGCACCACGAGGTGGAACTGGTGCTGCTGCTCGGCGCCGGGGGCGTCCGGCTCGAGCCCGACGCGGCCGGACGGGCGATCGCCGGTGTCGCGATCGGCATCGACCTGACCGCCCGGGACCTGCAGTCGCAGGCCAAGAAGGCCGGCGCCCCCTGGGCCCGGGCGAAGGGGTTTCCCGGATCGGCTCCGGTCTCGCGCTTCGTCGCGCCGGAGCGCTTCGACCGGGACTGGGCCCGGCTCGACCTGGACCTGACCGTCGACGGCGCGCCACGCCAGCAGGGCTCGGCGGCCTCGATGCTGCTCGACCCGCCCCGCATCGTCGCGCTGCTCTCGCGCTGGTTCGAACTCGTGCCCGGCGACGTCGTGTTCACCGGAACGCCCGAAGGGGTCGGACCGGTCCGGCCCGGCCAGCGGATGCGGGCCGCATGCCGCACGCTCGATCTGGCCGTCGAGGCGCATCTCGCCCCCCCGCCATAGCCTTCCTCGAGGCTCCCCCGCGCCCGCGATTTGGGCGTCCGCGGACTCCGCGGTAACATGCCCGGCTCAAGCCGCGGAAGGGTGGCCGAGTGGTTTAAGGCGGCGGTCTCGAAAACCGCTGTACGGTATCCCCGTACCGTGGGTTCGAATCCCACCCCTTCCGCCACGACCTCTCCCCGGGTCGGGCGAGCAGAGCACCGGATGTCCGAGCAGAACGCCGTCGTGCGCCCCACGATCTTCGAGCTGCTCTCGGGCTACCGCCGCAGCTTCGAGGCGATGCAGGCGTGGCTCGACGAAGCCGGACTCGCGGCGGACGAACGCGCGGGAATCGCCGACGCGTGGCAGGCTGAAATGGAAGCGTGGTTCCGCGAACGGGGCTACTGCTTCGTGTGTCATCGCCCGGTCGAGCGCTGTTCCTGCTCCTGATCTGCCTGCCGGGCGCGTTCCTACGGAGAGATCCCGCGGGTCGCCTCGCGGACCAGCACCGGCAGGACGTCCGGGAGCTGGGCGAGCTTGTCGAGCGGATAGCTGACCCGGCGGTGCAGCCGGACCGTGTCGGTGGCGGCGTCGACGATCACGAAGTCGAGATCGACGCCGACACGATGGCGGCGCGAGGCGTCCGGCACCTCGTACTCCGAGCGCGCGTCCGGGAGTTCGACGAGCTGACCCTCGGGCAGCGGCAGGAACTCGCCGTCGCGCGGACCGACGCCGCTGCGGGTCAGCACCGCCACCGCCACCGCCGATGCGCCGCGCCGCGTCGCCACGTCGGCCAGGCCGGCGACCCGCAGCGTCGCACCGGACCTCAGCCGCCGACCCCGCATCTTCTCGGCGAGCACGACCCGGACGAGCCGGTCGCGCGCCTCGTCGGAGGCGTCGCCGAGCGGCAGCGGATCGACCGCCAGCCCGCGTCCCGCGAGCCGCTGGCGCAGCAGCCGGCCGAGTTGCCGGCCGGCCTCGTCGGCCAGCAGGCGTGCTTCGGTACCCCCGAGTCTCACGGCGGGCTCGAAGAGGATCAGCTCCGTACCGATCCCGCGGCGCCCCTCGAAGACGGGGGCGGGCCCGCCCGCGCAGGCGGCGAGGACTACCAGGACGGGCAGGAAGACAGGAATCCACCGCCGGCGCCCGGCGCCGGAATTCGTTGACGATTGTCGCGGCATCTTCGTCGCTCCCGGGGCAGTATATAGCCCTCCCCACCGGGCCGGCCGACAAGGCGCGGCCCGCCGTTCCGACACGGACAGGGCTGCTCAGGAGAATGGCGACGATGGACGTCAAGGCGATCCTCGAGGAACTTGGACTCGGCGGTGACGTGCTCGAAGGCGTCGGCGGTGCCCGCGAGCCGGAGACGGCGTCGGGGGCGATCGCAGGCTCGCTCAATCCCGCGACCGGCGAAGAGATCGCGCGGATCCGCGGACTCGACGCCGCCGGCGTCGAGCGCGTCGTGGCGCGCGCGCACGAGGCGTTCCTGCGCTGGCGGAGCGTTCCCGCCCCGCGGCGCGGCGAACTCGTGCGCGATCTCGGCAACGCGCTGCGGGCGAAGAAGGAGCCGCTCGGCGCGCTGGTCTCGCTCGAGATGGGCAAGATCCTGCCCGAAGGCCTCGGCGAGGTTCAGGAGATGATCGACATCTGCGACTTCGCGGTCGGCCTCTCGCGGCAGCTCTACGGGCTGACGATGCCGAGCGAGCGGCCGGATCACCGGATCCAGGAACGCTGGCATCCGCTCGGTGCCGTCGGCGTGATCAGCGCGTTCAACTTTCCGGTCGCAGTCTGGAGCTGGAACGCCGCCATCGCCGCCGTGTGCGGCGACACGGTCGTCTGGAAGCCCTCTTCCGAGACGCCGCTCTGCGCGCTGGCCGTCCAGAGGATCTGCGACGAGGTGATGGACGCCCACGACGCGTGGGGCGTGTTCAACGTCGCCATCGGCCCGGGACGGATCGTCGGCGAGGCCCTGACCCGCGACCCGCGCGTCCCGCTGGTGTCGTTCACCGGGTCGACCGGGATGGGCCGCCACGTGGCGACGACGGCCGCCGAGCGGTTCGGGCGGACGATCCTCGAACTCGGCGGCAACAACGCGGCGATCGTCCTCGACGACGCCGACCTCGAGATGGCGGCGCGGGCGATCACCTTCGGTGCGGTCGGCACCGCCGGACAGCGCTGCACGAGCACGCGCCGCGTGCTGGCGACTCCGGGCATCCTCGGTCCGCTGACCGACCGCCTGCTCGAGATCTACGCGAAGGTGCCGATCGGCGATCCGCTCGACGAGTCCACGCTGATGGGACCGCTGGTCAACGAGGCCGCGGTGACGACGATGATGGATGCCCTCGACCGGATCCGGGACCAGGGCGGCGAGATCCTGTTCGGCGGTCGGCGCATCGACCGTCCGGGGTTCTTCGTCGAACCGGCGCTGGTCCGGGCGCGTCCCGACATGCCGATCGTCGGCTGCGAGACCTTCGCTCCGATCCTGTACCTGATCGAGGTTGCCGATCTCGACGAGGCGATCGTCGTCAACAACGGAGTGCCCCAGGGCCTTTCGTCGGCGATCTTCACCACCGACATGCGGGCGGCCGAACGGTTCCTCTCCGAGCGCGGGAGCGACTGCGGCCTGGCCAACGTCAACACCGGCACCTCCGGGGCCGAGATCGGCGGGGCCTTCGGGGGCGAGAAGGAGACCGGGGGCGGCCGGGAGTCGGGATCCGACTCCTGGAAGGCCTACATGCGCCGTCAGACGGCGACGATCAACTGGGGGACGGCGCTTCCGCTGGCCCAGGGGATCAAGTTCGGCGACTGATGGTACGATCAGTACGACGTATCCCGCGGCGGGGCGCAGGCCGGGCGCCCCGCTCCGCGTGAAGACGAACAGCACGATCCGGTCGAAAAGGAGGAAGACACCATACGGAGAGGACGATTCGGGCCCCAAGAGCGCCAGGAGCCCCAGGTTCGTATCAACGAGCGCATCCGCATCAGCCCGGTCCGGCTGATCGACGAAAACGGTCAACAGGTGGGAGTGGTTCCCGTCGAGCAGGCTCGCGAGGCGGCCCGCGAGCGCGGCCTCGACCTCGTCGAGGTCGCCCCGGACGCGCGCCCGCCCGTCTGCCGGATCATGGACTACGGCCGGTTCCGCTACGAGCAGCAGAAGAAGGCCCAGGCGGCCCGCAAGAAGCAGCACCAGGTCGAGGTCAAGCAGATCAAGTACCGCCCGGCGATCGACGATCACGACTTCGAGACGAAGACCAACAAGGTTCGCCGCTTCCTCGAGGAAGGGCACAAGGTCAGGGTCACGGTCATGTTCCGGCGCCGCGACATGCGGCGGCCCGAGAACGGCGAGATCGTGCTCGACCGCGTCATCGAGGCGACCCAGGATGTCGGTCAGCCGGAGGATCGCTCGCGCCAGATGCTCGGGCGCGATCTTTCGGTGACGATCTTCCCGCTCAAGAAGAGGGCCGAGGCCGAACAGGCCGAAGCCGAGGCGTGAGTCACTCGGCGTCTGCGCGCGATCGCGGCGTGGCCCAGGCGTGGGCCACGAGGCGCGCGAGCGGCTCGGCGCCGGACGCCCGCAGCCGGGTGAGCGTCGGCGCGTCGAGGCGCGACATCAGCCGTGCCGCCCGGACATGGTCCCCGTCGATCCGGGCGACCCACGAGCGCACGACGATCCAGGTCAGACCGCGGTAGTCCTCGGACACGCGTTCGAGCGCCGCCGTCGCGTCCCGCGTGCGCCCGAGCGCGGCGTCCCGGGCCGCGCCGCGGATCACGGCGGCCCAGCGCAACTGCTCGAGCCGGCCGGCCGCGGCGAGCAGCCGCCGGAGGCCGGCTTCGCCCTCGACCGCGCGGCAGGCGTCCTCGGGCGACGGGCCGGCCGCGGGACCGAACGCCCGCCGGGCCGCGCGGAGGTCGCGGGGGTCGATCTCCTCGAGCGGCGCGCAGACGTGCCGATGGAGGGCGATCACCAGTCCGTCGAGTTCGCGGGCGCGTTCGGCGGCCGTCCGGGCGGCTCGCGCGCGCCGGACGAGCCGCGCGTCGTCGATTCGCACCGCCACCCGCTCGGCCAGCGCCACGAGTCCGGCATCGACCCGCCCGGACGCGGCGGCGGCGCGGCGGCGCCCTGCGGGCACCGCCGGCTTCGTCTTCTTCTTCGGCCGGGTGTCCCGGGACGCCTTCGCCTTCGGCTTCGGAGCCGACGGCCGTGGCCGCGTCTTCGGGGCGCGCCGGGGCTCCGTGCGGGCCTTGGCGACCGGCCGGCGGCCCTCGTCGGCCCGGACCGGACGGAGCCCCGCGGCGATCGCCTGCAGCCGGCGCATCACCTCGGGGTCGGTCCCGAAGCGGCGACCGCCGGCATCGCGGCGCGCCTCGGCGGCCAGGCGCCGCGCCTCGGCCAGCACGTCGGGACGCGATGGCGCGAACCCCCGTTTCCGGAGCGACTCGGGGAGCCGCCGGGCGAGGCAGTCGAGGGCGCGCGGAATCTCCTCGCGCACGAGCCAGCCGCGCCACTGGTCGGACAGCCGGCCCGGCGCGAACAGCGACTCCCCGCAGCCGCGGGGCAGCTTGCCGGCCGGCTCCCAGGCCTCGAGCAGCAGCACCCTCGCCGCCGCGATCCCCGGCTGCCGGGCCAGCCAGGCCCTCCGCTCGCGGGCGGTCGCGAGCCGCGTCCGCGTTTCGCGCAGATCCTGCTCGGCAACCGCCGCGAGGCCGTGGCGCCGGGCGGTTTCGAGCAGCCGCTCGACCGCCTGCTGGTCGCCCGGGTCGAGCACCGGTCCCCAGGCGTCGCCGACGCGGTCCGCGACGAGCAGGGCGAGCTGGACGACCGCGTCGTCGTGTTCGGCCTGCCGCAGGTCGGCGTCCCAGGCGGCCCGCCGCTGGGCCTTCATCTCGCAGCGCAGGCCGGCCCGCATCGCGTCGGTGATGCGGAGGATCGCCCGGGCCGCGCTTTCGCGGGCACCGGCATCGTGCCTCCCGGCGAACGCGGTCATCACGTCGTAGCGCGCCGCGAGCCACCGGCAGCGCAGGGTGCCGTCGCACGGATCGGTCAGGCCGGCGCGGCCGCCGGCCCGGCAGCGCTCCGGCAGCTTGCGCCAGGCCTCGGTCACGGCCGCCGGCACGCTGGACCCGCCATCGATCACGGACACCAGATCGGCCTGCCGGAGCGGCGCGGCGCTCTGGCGATCGGCCGGATCGCGCAGGCCGAAGGCGCCGTACGCCGGCGCGACCAGCAGAACGCACGCCAGCACGGCAAGCATGGTCCCGCAGGACCGGGCCGGACGCCTCATCGCACCCCCTCCGGCCCGAACACCGGGTCGGCCGCAATCAGCTCCTCGACGCCCTGCTCGACCTCCTCGACGCTCAGCGCCACCGAGGCGCGGTAGAGCAGCGCGGCGCGGTCGATCTCGGCCAGCGTGTTGTCGAGGCGGATCGACAGAGCGGCGGCTGCCGGGCCCTCGGAGGCGAGCTGGTCGAGCTGGGCCAGCGCCTGCTCGGCGATCTCGTCGGCACGCCGCGGGCGCCCGCCCCGGGCGACGACGTCGGCCCGCAACCCGACGATCCGCGTCCGCTCCGCCTCGGCCAGCGCACCGAGTCGCCGGGCGAGCATCGGGTCGATCGTCTCGGCGCCGATGCCGGCGTCCCGCTCCTCGAGCAGCAGCCGCACCGCCTCGCGGAGCCCGAGATCCCGCTCGACCGTCGTGACGCGCGCCTGGAGGGCGGCGACCGTCGGGTCTTCGCGGAACGCAATCACGAGAGCCAGCACGAGGAGCCCCACGATCGCGCCGCCGATCACCAGGCCGGTGACGAGCTGCCGGGCGGGGAGCTTCCGGACCGAGAGCTGCCGCCGCGACGTCCGCCGTGCGGCGTCGAGCAGCGGGGCGGCCTGGTCCTCGGCGCCGAGCCGGATCGCCTCGCGGCAGCAGGCGACTGCACCGAGCGTGTCGCCCCGGGCGAGCATCGAGCGCGCCTTGCCGAGCTGCTCGTCGACCCGCCGCTCCAGGCGCGCCAAGGCATCGGCGGCTCGCAGGGCGTCGGGATCGGAGTCGGCCCCGCCCTGGCGGCGCCACTGGTCGAGTGCGGTGCGCAGCGTCGGCAGATGGTCGGAGACGATCGCCGCGCGCAGCGTGACGGTCGACGGAGCCGAGCAGCCCTCGAGCGCCGCGAGCGCCGAACTGTCGCGGGCCTTCTGGTCCTCCGCGTCCCCCGGAGCGATGCCCCACCCCGCGACGGCCAGTCCCTCGTCTCCCGAGACGATCAGCTCCGGTGCCAGCGCGCCATGCGCCCAGCCCCGCCGGTGGGCCTCGCGGACGCGCTCGACGAGCTGGACCGGCACGCCGGCGGCCGGAGTCCGCCCGCCGGTCAGCCGGTCGCTCAGAAGCGTCCCCGGAGGCAGCTCGTCGAGCACCAGACGGCCGAAACGGTCGTCCCGCAGGACCCGCCGGACGGTCCCCCAGAAGGCCGCCTCGTGCTCGTCGACGACCGGTTCGGGAGCCTCGTCGTCGAGCGGGGCGCCGATCGCCAGCCCGGTACCTTCGGCATCGCGCAGCAGGTAGAACGCGACTCCGCCGTGCTCGCCGAGTTCGCGCTCGACGCGCCACGTGCCGGCGATGGTCGCCCCCACCTCGATCGGCGGCTGCACCCCGGGCATCGTGATCAGATCGTCCTCGGCCACGGCGCCACTCCTCGCAGGGAATCTATGTCCCGGGCGAGGAAACGCACGGGGGCGATCGGGCGGGAACGGATGGCGGCGGTCGTCAGCGGGTGGCGAACGGAATGCCGGCCGGACCGGGGCCGCCGCAGAGCCGCTGGTGCTCGAGCAGGGCGTAGCGGTCCGTCATCCCGGCGAGATAGTCGCACGCGGCCCGCCGGGGGCCGGCCTCGACGATCCGCCGCCGGAAGCGGGGAGGCATCTCGTCCGGCCGGGCGACGTAGGCCTCGAACAGCTCGACCAGCACCTCGCCGAGCCGCGCCTTGACCTCGGTGATCCGCGGGTGGGCGTAGAGCCGCTCCCCGAGGTGTTCCTTGAGCCGGCGGTTTTCGGCCGCGATCCGCTCGGACATGCCGACCAGCCAGTCGGACTGGCTCCGCACGTCGTCGACGTGGCGGATCCGGCGCTCGGCGAGCCGCTCGCCCGTGGCCGCGACGAGGTCCGAGACGAGACGGTCGATCACCCGGCGCAGGGCGATCTTCGTCCACATCCACGCGTCGTGACGCGGGTACTCGCGCGAGGCTTGGACAAACGGGTCTCCGAACAGCGGGACCGCATCGGCCAGCTCGGCGGCGTCGAGCAGCTTCGACTCGAAGCCGTCCGCGAGGTCGTG
>JAJRXN010000572.1 GCA_024276295.1 Acidobacteriota bacterium | reverse complement strand
CTGGACGAGGTCTTTCGGAGTCGCCTGGAGGAGGGGCGAAAGGACGCCGAGGCACAGGGGCTCTGCAGCGGGTGGTTCTTCGGGCTGGGGGTCTGCACGAGCGATTCGCCCGAACTCGCGGGTCACATCATTCGCCATCCTCCGGAGCTTTCGGCCGAGCAGCGCCTTGCGCTGGAGAATCTGATGAAGGCCGGTCTCCACTACTGTCTCGCGAATCTGATCGAGGGCGACGACCCCGGGCTGGCGGCCGAGGTTCTCGGCGCGGAGACGATGGACCACACGCTCTACGCCCGCGCCTGGTCGATCTGGCGCCGGCACGGGATCGAGCAGCTCCTCGACCGAGTCGTCGAGAACGATGGCATGGTTCCGGAGGACATCAGGACGACGCTGCGCGACTGCCTGCTCCGGAAGTGGCCGGTGCGCGAGGAATCCCGGAAGACGCCCTGAGGCGCGCGACGCCGGCAGGGCAGGCACTCTGGCACAATGCGCGCCATGAAGCGCGCTTTCACGGGCGGGGCGGTCGTGGCGGCGGTGTCGATCGCCGTGGCGCTCGTGGCGTTCCTGCCGGCGGGCGGCTTCTTCTCCGGTGACGCGGGCGCCAAGCTGCTCCAGGCGCAGGCATTCGCGGACTGCGACGGGCCGCCGTGCGAGATCCCCTACCGGGCTCGCGCGATCGATCCCGATTTCGCCCTGCGACCGAGCTACACGACGCCCGGTCGCGAGGGGCTCGTCTCGCTCTTCCCGTATCTCTACCCGGTCGCCGGCGCCGCGCTCGACCCGCTGTTCGGCGCGCGGTCGCTGAGGGCCGTCTCCGCCGTCGCGGCGCTCCTCGCCGCGCTCGTCGCCGGAGTCCTCGCCACCGGCGATCGACGCCGCCCGGGCGGTGCCGCGGCGGTCGTGCTGCTGGCGACACCGCTGGTGTTCTACGGGGCCGCCGTGTGGGAGCACGCGCTGGCGGCGCTGCTGGTGGTCGCTGCGGTGGCAGCCTGCTGGCCGCGCGCCGGACGTGCGGACGGCGGCGCGCCGGGCGGACCGGTCGTCGCCGGACTGCTGTTCGGGCTCGCGTTCTGGGTCCGCACCGAAGCGATCCTCTACGCTCTCGGGCTGCTCGCCACGCCAGGACTCGGCCGGCGCGCACGCCTTGCCGTCTGGGGACGCCTCGGTGCGGGCATGGCTGCCGGCCTCGCGCTCGGAGCCGCCGGCCAACGGCTGCTCCTCGGTCGCTGGCTGCCGTTTCACCTGGCATCCAATCCGTCCGCCGGCGCGGCGCTCGACGGCGGCTTCCTCACCTCACGCCTGCGCGGCTTCGGCGAGCTGTTCGCGCCGGACCCCGCCACCGCGTTGGCCGCCGCGGCGTGGTTCGTCGCCATGGTCGCCGCGGTCCTGCTCCGTCACCGGCGGCACGCCGTGCTTCGCGTCACGGGAGCCGCCCTCGCGGCGGGAGGCCTGGCCGCCTTCGTCGCTCCGGTGCTGCGCGTGCTGTCCGGCGGTGCGGGACTCGCCGAGTCCTTTCCGCTCAGGACGGTCACGGCCGTGTGGCTGTTCGGCTACGCTCTGCCGCTGCTGCACCTCGTCGAGCCGGAAGACCGGCACGAGCGGGCGCGCGACGAGCTGCTGTTCAACGCCGCACTGGCGCCGGTCGTCGTCTACTGGCTGGTCAGTCCGCTTCCCGGGGGCTACCAGTGGGGCGGCCGGTACTTCCTGCCGACCGCGGTGCTGCTCGCGGCGCTCGTCTGGCGCATCGTCTGCCGGGCGGCGGCGCGCGGCGACCGAGCCGTGGCGGCGCTCGGAGCCGCGGCGTTCGGCGCGTCGGTGCTGGTCCAGGGGCTGGGCCTCGCGCTGCTGTTCCACGTCAGCGCCGGCAACGCCCGGCTCTGCGAGGCGATCGCCGCCCGCACGGCCCCCGGACGCCCGGTCGTCTGCGCGACGCGCTGGCTTCCGGAGATCCTCGCGCCGGTCTGGGACGAGCGACTGGTCGTACTCGCGGGTGACGACCCGGACCGGCTCGCGGGACTGCTGACGGACGCGGGCGCCGGGGCGGTCGACGCGTTCACGGTTCTCGGCGAAGGCTCCGCACCGCTCCCCGGTCCACCGTCGTGCAGGGTCGTCGGGGAGGACACGATCGTGACGCCCGGCCGGCAGACGCGGCATACTCTGCTCGACTGCCGGCCTTCGTCCGGTGTGGGAGACGGGTGATCTTCACCATGCGAGTTCCCGCGTGCGCCGCCATCCTGGCGTCGATCTGCATCGTGCTGCCGGCCGGCGCCTGTCGTCCGGGTGGCGAGCCCGAG
>JAJRXN010000087.1 GCA_024276295.1 Acidobacteriota bacterium | reverse complement strand
GCGCCTTGCTCAGGGGCAAGCGAGCGGCGAGAGCGTCCGTGCCGAGGCCGGCTCACCGGGCGAGGTCTCCGTCGCGGCGCCGTCGATCGCCGTCACGAGGTAGGCGAACCGCCCGCCGGCCGGCGGCTGGTCGGGATCCCCCGTCCATTCCGGCACCGTCGTCTGGTGGATGCAGTCGAAGGTGCCGTTCGGGACGCCACGGTACACCTTGTACCGGTCGATCGGGAGCATCGTGCTGGTCTGGAGATCCTCCCAGGTCCAGCGGTCGGCGCCGAGCAGGAACGGCGTGCCGGCCCCCGGGGCGCTGACCTCGAGCCGGTCGGTGTCGGGAAGGAGCTTGAGGATGTCCCCTCCCCGCGCGACGAGGTAGATCTCGCCCTCCGCGTCCTGGCCGAAGCTGGTGTTCGAGGCGACCGAGCCGCCCGGGCCGAACAGCTCCTCGGTCCAGTCGACCGGGTCGACCGCCTGGCCGTCGACGATCCGCAGCGACCGCACGAAGCCGGCACAGAAGTCGCCGTAGAAGTAGGCCCCGCGCAGGGCGGGCATCCGGCAGCCGCGGTAGACGTAGCCGCCGGTGATCGAGCAGACCCCTCCGTCGTGGCCGACCTCGGAGACGGGCAGCGTCAGCGACGGATCGTTGCAGTCCGCCACGCCCGGGCAGCTCACGCCCGGCGGGTCGCACCCTCCGGCGTTGGGATTGAAGCAGTGGGCCCCTTCCATCTGGCGCCAGCCGAAGTTCACTCCGGCGGCGGCGCCGGCCGCGCTCCAGTTGATCTCCTCCCAGCAGTCCTGTCCCACGTCGGCGATGAACAGGTCGCCGCTGGCGGCATCGAAGGACGACCGCCATGGATTGCGGAGTCCCCAAGTGTAGATCTCGTCGCAGCGTCCCGCCTGGCCGCGGAACGGATTGTCGGCCGGGATGGCGTAGTTGCCGAGACCGCCGCAGTCGCCGCCGAGCGGCTCGCCGGAGATTCCGCGCACGTCGATCCGCAGCAGCTTGCCGAGCAGGTTCCCGAGGTCCTGCCCGTTGCCGCAGGTGCCGTGCTGGTCGCCCGCGCCTCCGCCGTCGCCGGTGGCGACGATCAGATAGCCGTCCGGGTCGAAGAACACCTGGCCGCCGTTGTGGTTCGTCTCCGGCTGCGGGAACGTGAGGATCCGTTCCTCCGCCGGGTCGGCGACATCCGGATCGAGTGCCGAGACGCGGTAGCGGGCGACTACGGTCGACGAGTTGAAGAACGTGCCGGCCGTGTAGTTCACGTAGAACTCGCCCGTCGTGGCGTAGTCCGGCGAGAAGGCGAGCCCGAGCAGGCCCTGCTCGTTGCCGAACGTCGTGACCCGGGACGAGATGGCGAGAAACACGCTGACCGAGCCGGGGGGATTGCCACGCTTCCAGAGGTAGACGAGGCCGTCCTGGGCGACGATGAACAGCCGGTCGCGGTCGCCCGGAGGGGTGGTGACGTACAGCGGCCGGTTCGGGACGCCGCTGACGACCGTCGCGGCCTGGATCGCCGTGCCCGGGGTTTCCGGGACGCCGGAGCAGTCGAACGGAACCGCCTGGGCCAGGGACGGGGCGCCGCCGAGCGCCATCGAGAGCACGAGGGCCACGGCCGGCCCGGTCGATCGCATGCAGTCCATCGGAGGATCCTCGGCAAGGGGCCCGGCACGGGCGCAGCGGGCTAAACGAAGCGAACTCCCGGTTATTCTACTCTGTCGGTGCGGACGCGCCCATTGCGTCCGGCGGCGCGGAAAAATAGACAGGCCTGACTGCGTCTTGTACTCTCGTCGCATCTGCCTCGGCTGGGAAACGAGGCGGTGGAAGGACCCTGACCGCCGGGACGCATCCCCGTCACCGGCCTTCTCGACAGACCCGGACACGGAGCCGGATCTTCGCGGCTTCCGGCCCGGGCCGGCGGATCTCGCCGGGATGCGAGGCGATGACACCGATGACCGAGACGTCTCCTGCCGCTCCGCGCAAGCCCGGACCCGGACTGCTCGCCGCCCTGCTCGACGAGGTCGGGAGCGTCTGGTTCGGCGTCACGATGATGGTGCTGATCCTTGCGTACTCCTGGGTCGGCTCGGCCGGGACGTGGCCGCTGGTCTGGTTCCCGCGCCAGGCGTTCGAGCTGACCGAGATGGAGTGGTTCGGCTGGTGGCCGTTCCAGGTCCCCGTCGGCCTGCTGTGCGTCTCGCTGACGCTCGTCACGTTGCGCAGGATCCGGTTCAATCTCGCCAACCTGGGCGTCTGGACCGTCCATGCCGGCATCCTCGTGCTGGCGCTCGGCTCGACGATCTACTTCGGTCTCAAGCTCGAGGGTGACGTCGCGGTCTACCGGCGGCAGGTCGAGATCTCGGTCCGCGACGGCGAGAGCGTCAAGCTGCCGCTGCAGCCCGGATCGTCGATCACGGTCCGCGGCCAGGGGCGCGAGTACGACGTCCGCGTCGCCTCGCTCCAGCACGACTACGAACTCCTCACCGGCGAGGACCGCGGCCGCAAGACCTACGCGGCGCAACTGTTCATCCAGCCCGTCGAGGCCGGTCGTCCCGGGCGGCCGTTCATCCGTCAGGTGCTCGACGGCTATCCGCAGTACACGGAGGACGTCATTCCCGGCAGCGGCCGCGCCATCAAGGTTGAAGGACGCAGGATCGTCGACGAAGCGATCACCGTGACGATGTCCTACCACGCGCCGGACCGGATCCACCTCCACGACCGGCGCGCGCTCCACGTCCGCCCGGCCGGGACGAACGAGCCGTGG
>JAJRXN010000571.1 GCA_024276295.1 Acidobacteriota bacterium | reverse complement strand
TGGTCGCCCGTGCTGCTCGGACGTCGCCGGGAGACGCTCGAAGAGACCGCGGCGCTGTGCGGCGGCGATCCGCTGGTCCTCGAGGCGGACGTCACCTCCGAGGACTCGATCGACCGCGCGCTGGCCGCGCTCGAGCGCGGGTGCGGAGCGCTCGACGGGCTGGTCAACAATGCGGGGATCGGGCGCTTCGGACCGGTTGAGACGACCGATCCCGGCACGTGGCGAGCCGTGATCGAGACCAACCTGACCGGAGCGTTCCTCGTCACGCGCCGCGCACTGCCCCTGCTGGTTCGCGCCGCGGCGCCCGTCGTGGTCAACGTCACCAGCACGCTGGCGCGGTTCGGGCTGTCCGGCGCGGCGGCGTACTGCGCATCGAAGGCCGGGCTGCTCGGGCTGACTCGGGCACTGGCCGTCGAACTCGGTCCGCGCGGCGTGCGCGTCGTCGCCGTCGGCCCCGGGCCGGTCGACACGCCGATGCTCGGTGCACCGCGGGACGGCGAGGCCGATCCGGCGGCGCGCCTTGCGCGCCTCGCGCGGCGCCATCCCCTCGGCCGGATCGCGGCGCCGGAGGACGTGGCCGACGTGATCGCGCATGCGCTCTCGCCCGCGGCCCGTTTCGTCACCGGCGCGGAGATCGTCGTCGACGGCGGGTTGACCGCCGGATTCACCGAATGATCTGCCAGCCCGCATCGGGCGACGTACAATCGGCGCGATCGCGGGGGCTGCGATCGCCAGAGCGTTTCGCCCGCTCGTCGAGGGCGCGGAGATGGACTGATGCTCGAGTCTATCGGGGGGGGGCGCCGCGGATTCTGATCGTCGACGATGACGACAACGTCCGTGTCGGGCTGGCGCGGGCTCTCTCGTCGCTGACGACATGCGAGGTCGACACCGCCCGCGACGCGTTCGAGGCGGGCTACAAGCTCGCGCAGTTCCGTCCCGACCTCGTTCTGCTCGATGTCGTCATGCCGGGAATGGGCGGCCTCGACGTCTGCGCGCGGATGCGCCGGCTCGCCGGCAGCGAGCCGCTGCGCATCGTGATCCTGACCGGTTACGACGGATCGGGACACAACGAGCGCTCGCTGATCTCGGGAGCGGATCTGTTCCTGACCAAGCCGATGGACGTCGACGAGATCCTCAGGCACGTCAAGGACCTCCTCGAGGGCTGAGCGGAGTGCGCCGGCACGACGGAGGGGGAATCGACGCCGGGGCGGGACGCTCGCCCGGCGTCGTGCTCCCGCAGGCGTGCGGAGCGATCGCGGGCACGCTCGATGCGCGAGGGCGGTTCCTTTCGATCGACGGACCGGTCGAGGCCGCGCTCGGTCGGCTCCGCGAGGAGCTGATCGGCGTCTGCGCGGTGCGCATCGTCGCGCCGTCGCTGCGCCGGCGCGTCATGTCGTTCTGGGAAGCGCTGCGCTCGCTCGGCACGATCGACGGCGCGCGGATCCACCTGGTCCGTCCCGACGGAGGGTCGGCGAGCCTCGATCTGACGCTGACGCTGCTTCCGGCACGCAGGACGCGGGACGCGGCCGTCCGGTTCGTCGGCCGTCCGTCGACGGTCGAAGCGGAACTCGACTTCTGGCGGGTCGAGGCGGCGCGGCGCCGCCTTGCGGCCCGCCTCGCAGCCGACGCGGCCCACGAGATCAACAACCCGCTGCAGGCGGTGCTGGCCCATGCTGCGGTCCTCCGCGGCGGATCGGACCCTCGCGGGGAGATGGCGCGCACCGACTCGGCGAAGCGGCTCCGCGAGGCCGCGCACCGGGTGCGCGAGACGGCGTGTCTCGTGCAGCACCTCCGGCGACGCTTCGAGGGTGCGGCCGGTCCGATGCTGCTCGACCACCTGGTGACCGACGGCCTGGCGCTGTTCGCGGTCGCCGCCCGCCGCCGCGGAGTGCGCTTTGAGACCCACCTGGCGGCGGCCGGGGCGGCCGTGACCGGGAGTCCCTCGACGCTCGTCGACCTCGTGCTCGGACTGCTCGACATGGCGATCCGCCTCGCGCGCCGGGCGAGCGTGATCGACGTGGCCACGACCACGTGCGGTGCGGTCGGGCGTCAGCGGCTCGAGGTGTCCTGCACCCACGGAGCGCTGGACGAGGCGCTGGACCTCGCGGTGACTCTGCGGAGCGAAGGCGGCCGGCTGCCGGCCTCGGGTTTTGCGCGCGAGGCCCTGGTCGTCGCGCTGCGGCTTTCCCGTCGCTGCCGCGGAACGCTCGAGATCACGAGCCGGGCGGGGCGGGGGACGCGGATCATCCTGGAACTGCCGGCCGCCGCGACCGCGACAGCCGACGGGCCGCGGCTGGCGCCGGGAGCCGCATGAGCGGTGTCGACATCCGGCCCGTCGTCCCGGCCGACCAGTGCCGGGAGGGCTGCCGTCCAGAGGTGCTCCTCGCCCGCGGGCGGCCGATCGCGGTCCGCGGCGGGGACGGCCGCGCCGTCTGCCCGCGCTGCGCGGCGGCGTTCGCGGCGGCGGTCCGGCGCCGGGCGCCACAGTCTCCGGCGCGGTCGGTCGCCGGTGGGGGGCAGGGGAGGCGCACCGTCGCGGCGAGCTGGGACGAGGCGCTGGGGATCCTCGGTGCGGCCCTCAAGGCGGTCCGCGAGGGCGAACGGGACCTGCTGTGGCTCGACCTGCGGCGCTGGCCCGCGGCGACGGCGGCGATCCCCCTGCGCCTGGCCGCCGCGCTCGGGTCGGCGACCGTCGTCCGGCGGACACCGCCGGAGACCTTTCTCGGCGAGGCGTTCCGCCGGGTGGCGCGACGCCTGCCGGCACCGCCGGAGCGGGCCGCAGGCGGCGAGCACGCAGATCTCGTGATCGCCTGGGGCTGCGATCCAGCGAGCGGGGCGTCGCCCGCCGACCGATACGTGCAGGACCTCGTCGCCGCCGGTGCATCGCTGGTCGTGGTCGACCCGCGGGCGAGCGCCACCGCCCGTCGGGCCGGCCTGCACCTGGCCCTTGGTCCCGGGACCGACGCCTGGGTGGCGCTGGCCCTGGCCCGCGAAGGGCCGCGCATGCCCGCCGCCTGCCCCGGCGCCTGGCAGGCGATCCTCGAGCGGGTCTCCCCGGCGCTCGCGGCGTCGAACTGCCGGCTCCGCGAAGAACAGCTCGCCGCGACGGTCGCCCTTCTCGCGGCGGCGCGCCGTGTGCTGCTCGTCGTCGGCCGGGGCATCGGCTGCCAGCCGGGCGCCCTCGATGCCGTCAAGGCCCTGCTGCTGCTCGCGGCCGGCTGGGATGCGCGCCTGGTCGTCCCTGAAGACGCCCCCGAGCCGGCGGCGGCGATCCCCGGACAGGCCGGCACCGCGCCGCTGCGGCGGGTCGGTTCGTTCGAACTGGCGGCGGAGCTGGCCCGCCGGGATCCGCAGCGCGACGTCGTCGTCGTCGAGGGAGGAGATCCGCGGGTCGATCTGCCGGGTCTCGGGGACCTCATGACGGAACACCTCGGTCGGGCGGCCCTGACGATCGCCGTCGGCAACGGCATTCCGTGCGACCTCGCACTGCCCGCCGAGTCGATGCTCGAGCGGGCCGACGTGGCCGGCCGGACCGGACCGGCATCCTCCTGGCATGCCGGCGGGGCGCTGCCCCGCGCGCGGGGCGTGCTCGATCCGGTCGAACTGTGGCGCCTGGCTGCCCGCCCGGCCGGGATCACCCCGTCCTGGATGCGCGGGACGATCGACGAGTTCCTTCACCTCGCCGCGCGCTCGGGTCCCGCTCCCCGGGTGGACCGGCTCGATCGCGAGCTGCTCTCCTCCGCGCCCGAGCCGCGTCGGTTCGGCGAGAGCCGCGTCGCGACGCCCGATCTCGCCGACGCTCTCGGCCTCGAGGCGGTCTGCTCGATCGCTTCGGCGGGAGAGGGCTGCGTCCACACGCTGGCCCGGGTGGCGCCGTCGACGGCCGCGGCGCTGGACGTAGTGGATCGGGGGATGGTGCTCGTCTACAACGAGCGGGCCCGGGTGCTCGCCGAGGTCCGGGTCGATGCCCGGCAGGCCGAGGGGCTGGTCGGCCTCGAGCTTCCCGCCGCCGGCTGGGGCGAGGAGGAGGCGCGCCTCTGGCCCGTGCCCCGGGGGCGGGTCGAGTGCTGGGGCATGGCGGTCGTCGGACTGGCCCGCGGACCCGCCGAAGGGCGCTGAATCACCCCTGTGCATGGCCTGTGGATTGGCGGGGGGCGGGACACCCCGTCGTGCGGGCGAAGCCGGGCTGTCCTCATGCGAAAGTGCTTCAGGGAGAATCGGTTGCGTCGCGAGATCCACCTGCGGGACGTTCGCGCCCGGTCCCAGGGAGCCGACCGGCCCGCTGTGCACGCTTCACGCCGTGGCGGGGGGGCTTGACAATCCGTAAGCCTTGCTAAATAATTAGCCGCGTTGATGAGCATGCCATGACCTGAGGACCGGGGCTCAGTGGCCTCGGGTGTCCGGGAAACCGGGCAGGTCTGACGAACAACGGGTGGGGAACGACCTGCAGGACCGGCCCCGAATCTTCCGCTCCGTATCTCCTCAGGGGGCAGTCCCCCGCGGCGACCCGCCGCGGGGGATTCTTTGTTGGGGCTTCTTTTGACGCCCCCGCAGCGCGCCGCTATCTTCGGGCGGTTCCGGGATGCGGGTTGTCCGCGGACCGTCCGTCGCGCACTCCTGCCACATCGAGACCGACCGCGCGGGGCCCGGCGCGGTGGCCGGTCGGAGCGCGCGGCGACCAGCGGGCGACATCCCGGCCGGGTGAGGCGATGACCGACGACGGACTCAACCAGTTGCGCAACATCGGCATCATCGCGCACATCGACGCCGGCAAGACCACGGTCACCGAGCGCTTTCTCAACCTGGCCGGAATCACGCACAAGGTCGGCGAGGTCCACGACGGCGAAGCGGTGATGGACTTTCGCCCGGACGAGCGGGAGCGGGGGATCACCATCGCCGCCGCCGCGATCTCGTTCGAGTGGAAGGGCCACCGGATCAACCTGATCGACACTCCCGGACACGTCGACTTCACCGCGGAGGTCGAGCGGAGTCTGCGCGTCCTCGACGGCGCGGTCGTCGTCTTCTCCGGCGTCGAGGGCGTCGAGCCGCAGAGCGAGACCGTCTGGCGCCAGGCCGATCGCTACCAGGTGCCGCGGATCGCGTTCATCAACAAGCTCGACCGCGTCGGCGCCGACCACGAGCGGGTGATCGCCGAACTCCGTGACGATCTCGGCGCGAACGCCTTCTTCGTGAACCTCCCGCTGGGCCTCGAGGACCGGCTGGAAGGCGTGATCGACCTGGTCCGGCGGCGCGTCCTCGTCTTCGATCCGGCGACGCACGGCCGCCAGGTCGAGGAGCGCGAGATCCCCTCCGCGCTGGCCGACACCGTCGAGCTGCACCGCGAGCAGCTCGTCGAGGGAGTCGCCGAGCAGGTCGAGTGGCTCGCCGACAAGTTTCTCGGCGAGGAGTCGATCGGGGACGACGAACTCGAGCGGGCGATCCGCGAGGCGACGCTGGCCGGACGGCTCGTGCCGGTCTTCTGCGGCGCGGCCCTGCGCGACCTGGGCGTCAATCCGGTGCTCGACGGCGTGTGCGCGTTCCTGCCGTCGCCGAGCGACCGTCCGCCGATCCGCGGGCACCATCCCGACACCGGCGAGGAACTCCAGCGCGTCGCCGCCCGCGACGAGCCGTTCTGCGCGCTGGTGTTCAAGGTCGTCGCTTCGCCGAACACCGACTTCTTCTGGCTGAGGGTCTATTCCGGCCGGCTGGGCCGGGAGGACCGGTGCTTCAATCCGCGGACCGGCGTCCGGCTTCGGCTGCGCCAGCTCGTGAGGCTGCTCGCCGATCGCACGGCGCCGGTGCCGGGGTGCGAGACCGGCGACATCCTCGCGGTCCAGGGCCTCAAGAACGTGTGGACCGGCGACACGCTCTGCGATCCGGACCACCCGATCCTGCTCGAGCCGATCACGTTTCCCTAGACGGTCGTCTCCGTGGCGGTCGAGGCCCGGACGGCGGCCGAGCGCGACCGGCTGATCGAGGTCGTCGATCGCCTCCAGCGCGAGGACCCGACCCTGCGCTGTCACACGGACGACGACACCGGCCAGCTCCTGCTCTCGGGCATGGGCGAGCTGCACCTCGACGTCGTCCGCCAGCGGCTCGAGCGCGACTTCCGGATCCAGGCCCGCTTCGGTCGGCCGAGGGTCTCGTATCGCGAGACCGTCGCCGGGCCGGGATCGGGCCGCGGCCGGTTCGAGAAGAAGATCGGCGAGTCCCTGGTCTCCGCCAGTGCGGCGGTGAGCGTCGAGCCCCGCACGCGGACCCCCGGCGACCGCTCGCTGCCCCCGATCGAGGTGGCCGACTCTCAGGCCCTGGCGGCCTGGCCCGGTCCGATGCGCCAGGAGATCGCCGAGATCCTCGCCAGCGGCTGCCAGGCCGGCACCTGGGGCTACCCGGTCGTCGACGTCAGGATCCACCTCGACGAGCTGCAGGTCGGCGAGGCGCCCGACCCCCTCGTCCCGATCAGCGCCGCCCTGTCGATGGCGCTGCGCCAGGCGCTCGAGCAGGCCGGCTCGGTGGTGCTCGAGCCGATCATGCGCCTCGAGGTCCGCACGCCGGAGGGGTTCCTCGGCGCCGTGGTCAAGGACCTCAGCTCGAGGCGCGCGGAGATCCGCGAGACCTCGATGCACGGCGATCTGGCCCTCGTGCGCGGGTTCGCTCCGCTGGCCGAGATGTTCGGCTACTCGACGCACCTCCGGTCGCTGACGCAGGGTCGCGGGACGTTCTCCCTCGAGCCGTTCGACTACAGCCCGGTTCCGGAAAAGGACACGGCACACCAGCGCGCTTGACGCGGTCGCCGGGCCGTCTTAACTCCGACCAGGGCGGTCGTCGCTCCGCCGGAAGGCGGCTGGAGCGGGCCTTTTGGCACGTATTCCGTCGCGTGTCAGACTGCTTTCGGGTGATGGCCACCGGAACACCGAGGAAACCATGACGAACGACCGCGATGCCCGCGAGCCCGAGGACTCGCAGGTTCCGCAGCAGACGAGCGACGACACCGGCGGGGACGAGCGCCGGCAGGTCATCGGCGTTCTTCCACTGCGCAACAGCGTGCTCTTTCCGCACGCGGTGATGCCGATTTCCGTCGGCCGGCGCAAGACGCTGGCGCTGGTCGAAAGCGCGCTCGAAAAGGACCTGCCGATCTGCGTCGTCAGCCAGCGCGACGCGGCGGTCGACGATCCGACGCCGCCGGAGGACCTCTACGAACATGGGACGATCGCGCGGATCCTCAAGGCGATCCGCGTCGGCGGCGGCAACATCAATCTGATCATCCAGGGCATCCAGCGCGTCGAGGTCAAGCGGTTCACCCAGACCGAGCCGTACCTCGGCGCCGAGGTCGAGCCGCTCGACGAGCAGCACGAGGAAGGCCTCGAAGTCGAGGCTCTCGCGCGCAATCTCGTCGTGCAGTTCCGCAAGCTGGTCGAGGTGCATCCCAACCTCTCGGGAGACATCTCGGAGCTGAGCCTTCCCGAAGACGATCCCGACCGGCTGGCCGACCTCGTCGCCTCCGTGCTTCCGATCCCCGTCGCCGAGAAGATGGAGCTGCTGCCGGTCGGCTCGCTCCGCCGGCGGCTCGAACTGGTCACCGAGCGCGTCGTGCGCGAGATCCAGGTCACCGAACTCGGCTCGCAGATCCAGTCCCGCGTGATGGACGAGGTCGGCAAGACCCAGCGCCAGTTCTACCTGCGCGAGCAGATGAAGGCGATCCAGCGCGAACTGGGCGAGGGGGACGACCGGACGCGCGAGATCGAGGAGCTGCGCAAGAAGATCGAGGCTGCGGGCATGCCGGACGAGGCGCGCGAGGTCGCGGAGCGGGAGATCGACCGCCTCCAGGCGATGTCGCCCGCATCCGCCGAGTACACGGTGGCGCGGACGTACCTCGACTGGCTCGTGAACCTTCCCTGGTCGAAGGTCACCGAGGACCGCATCGAGCTGCGCGAGACGCGGAAGATCCTCGACGAGGACCACTACGATCTCGACAAGGTCAAGGACCGGATCCTCGAGTATCTCGCCGTGCGCAAGCGCAAGCCGGATCTCAAGGGGCCGATCATCTGCTTCGTCGGGCCGCCGGGAACGGGCAAGACGTCTCTCGGCCGCTCGATCGCCCGGTCGATGGGCCGCAAGTTCGTAAGGGTCTCGCTCGGCGGCATCCGTGACGAGGCCGAGATCCGTGGTCACCGCCGGACCTACGTCGGCGCGCTGCCGGGGCGGGTGATCCAGGGGCTCAAGCGCGCGGGGACCAAGAACCCGGTGTTCGTGCTCGACGAGATCGACAAGCTCGGAGCCGACTTCCGGGGCGATCCCGCCTCGGCACTGCTCGAGGTGCTCGATCCGGAGCAGAACTTCCAGTTCTCGGACCACTATCTGGAAGTCCCGTTCGATCTCTCGCAGGTGTTCTTCATCTGCACCGCGAACGTGATGGACACCATCCCGCCTGCGCTGCGGGACCGGATGGAGGTGATCTCGCTTCCGGGCTACACCGAGGAAGAAAAGCTCCAGATCGCCCGCCATCACCTGATTCCACGACAGATCAGGGAAAACGGCCTCGAGGACGCGGATGTCGAGATCACCGACGAGGCCGTGACGAAGATCATCTCCGACTACACGCGCGAGGCCGGCCTGCGCAACCTCGAGCGCGAGATCGCCAGCCTGTGCCGCAAGATCGCGCGCCGGCTGGTCGAGCAGGGCGAGACAGGCGAGGACTCCCAGGCGATCCGGGTCACGCCGGAACTCGCCGAGGAACTGCTTGGCCCCCCGCGTTTCTACCGCGAGGTGATCGAGCGGGCCAACATCCCCGGCGTCGCGATCGGGCTGGCGTACACGCAGTCCGGCGGCGACATCCTGTTCATCGAGGCGACCCGGATGCCCGGCCGGGGCAAGCTGCTGATCACCGGCCGGCTCGGCGACGTGATGAAGGAGTCCGCCCAGGCGGCGCTGTCGTGGATCCGCTCGAATGCGGAGCGTTTCGGTCTCGATGCCGACGACTTCGAGAAGCGGGACGTCCACGTGCACGTGCCCGCGGGCGCGATTCCGAAGGACGGGCCGTCGGCCGGCGTGACGATCGCGATGGCGCTGCTGTCGCTGTTCACGGAGACGCCGCTGCGCTCGATGCTGGCGATGACCGGCGAGATCACGCTGCGCGGCAAGATCCTCCCGGTCGGCGGGATCAAGGAGAAGTGCCTGGCGGCCAAGCGGGCCGGCGTCCGCACGGTGGTCCTTCCGTCGCACAACGAGAAGGCCCTCGTGGACATCCAGCCGGAACTCCGGGAGAACCTGGAATTCCGCTTCGTCGACGACCTCGACGAGGCGATCGAACTGGCCTTCGGCAAGCTGCCGCGGCGCCCGCCAGGGGACGGCTCGCGGCAGCAGCAGGCGGAAGAGCAGGCGTCGCAGCCTGCGCGCCGCGACGAGGCGGCCGGCCGGACGAGGCCGGTGGCCGGTGGAAGCTCGGCCGAGCAGCGCGCCTGAAGGGTGCGCCGTGGCGCCACGAAAAGACCGGCCGCGCGGAAGCGCGGCCGGTCGTCGTTTCCGGGGGGGACGCCAGCCGATTCTACTGGAACGGGCTGGCCGGGACGTCCTCGTCGTCGTCGTCGCTCAGCACCGCCGCCAGACCCACCGCGCCGACGACCGCGAGCGTCGGGACGAGCCAGCGCGCGTTGGCGGCCCAGAATCCCGAGCCACTCGATGTCGCCGCTGGCGCGATGCCGGGATTCGCTCCCCCGCGGGCGATGGCCGCGGCCTTCGGCGGCTTGCCTTCGACGATGCGAGCCACGCCGTCCGGTGACCGATCGAGCCCGGCGATGCGCCGGTTCGGGTCGGCCGACCACCACTCGGTGTCCTCCGGGCGCGGCGGGCCGAGCAGCAGCGAGATCTCGACGGTTTCTCCGGCCGGGGCGTTGACGACGCGGTTCGCGAGGAACACGCCGGCCGACGACTCGACGACGAGATCGAAATACCCCAGCGGCAGCCCGCGAAGGGCGTACTCGCCGGACCCGCTCGACGGCGCCGACGTGAAGATCTGCTTCGTGTCCAGGTGGATCGCGTGGACCTTGGCGCCGGAGATCGACGAGCCCTGCTCGTCGAGGATCTTGCCGGTGAAACCGACGGCGCCGGCCACCCCGCCCGCGGCCAGCACGGCCGTGGTCGGGACGCCGAGGACCAACGCCGCGGTCAGCGCGAGGCTTACCACGATCCGGAGCGAACGACAGGTGGCTCGAGACATCTATGGATTCCTCCCCTTGCCTCTTCGGTACCGGCCTGCGATATGCGGGCCCCGCGTGCAATCTAGGGCGGGAGCGCGGCGCGGGCCATCCCCTGGTAC
>JAJRXN010000570.1 GCA_024276295.1 Acidobacteriota bacterium | reverse complement strand
TCGTAGCGCCGCAGCACGCGCGCCAGGCCGCGCTCGAGCAGCACCGCGCCGAGGTCCTCTCCCTCGTCGGTCTCGACGTAGGCCAGCAGCCGCCCGAAGCGGTCCCGGCGCGGCTGGCCGTCGTCGAAGACGAGGCTGACACCGGACCGCGCCGTGCGCTCGGCCAGGAAGCGGCGCGCCTCCTCGCCGAGGTACTGCCGGCCCGCCTCGGGATGATGCAGCTCGGGCGCGTCGACTCCGATCAGCCGGACCCGCTCCTCGCCGGAGGCGGTGTGAATCCGCAGCGTGTCGCCGTCGACGACCTCGCGCACCTCGCCGCGCAGCACGCCGCCGGCGCCTTCGGCCGCGCAGGCGACGAGCAGGCATCCGGGAACGAGAACCGCGAGCAGGGCGGCGAGGCCGGCCGGAACCTGCCGCCGGAGGATCACGAGTCCGACGAGTCGTCGCGCCGCAGGCGGTCGGCGAGGGAGTCGCCCTCGGAGTCCTCCTGGTCGATGTACTTGCGCCAGTCGTCCTCTTCGGCGACGTCGTCTCCGTCCTTCTTCGAGCGGAACGGGATCAGGTCGTCGAGATCCTCGTCGGCGGTCTCCTCGTCGAGGAGCTGCCGCCAGTTCGACACGTCGGCGAAGTCGTCCTCTTCCGGATGACGCCCGCGACCGCCGCCGTCGCCCCGCTCGGGCCCCGGCTTGCGGGCGTGTCCCCGTGGCCGGCGACGGACGGTGTCCTCTTCCGGGGGAGGCTCGAGGGGAACGACAGGCATGCGCGGCGGCCTCGGGGCGCGCGCAGGACGCGGCGGGCCGTCGCCCGGGCGGGACGGTCGCGTCGAGCGCTCGGGAGGTGGGGCGCCCCGCTCCCGCGCCTCGTTGACCACCAGCGGCCGCCCGCCGAAGTTCTGGTCGTGCAGGGCGCGAGCCGCCGCCTGGGCTTCCTCGTCGGTTCCGAGGGTCACGAAGGCGAAGCCGCGCGGCCGGCCGGTTTCCCGGTCCATGGCCACGTGCACGTCCGTCACCTGGCCGTGCGCCGAGAAAAGTTCGCGCAGCTGGTCTTCGGTCGTGCTGTAGGGGAGATTTCCGACGTAAAGGCGCCTGCCCATGGTGATGTCGAACCCGGGATCCCGATCCCTGCCGGCTCGTGCCGGCGGCTCCTCGCACGCTCCAGTGGGACTGCCGCGAGGCCAGGTCACTTTACCCTCGGGGATGATTCGCCGTCCACCCCATCCGGGGGGCGTCCACCCCGGAAGCGGAACCCCGTCGCCAGCCGGGGGCCGGATCGCCGAGAATCGGGAACCTGGCCGCATGGCCGGCGTATCACGAAACAGAGCGGAGCGGCGCCTTGGACAATCGGCAGGACCGGGACCTGGCGCTGATCGAGCGGACGCTCGGAGGGGACGCGGAGGCGTTCGGTGAACTCGTGGAACGATACCAGGGCATGGTGGCCTCGGTCGCCTGGCGGTTCGGCACGCCCCGGGACGAGATCGACGATGTCGTCGCCGAGGTGTTCCTCAAGGTCTACCGCTCGCTCGGCCGGTACCGGCCCGAACATCCGTTCTCGACCTGGCTCTACCGCGTCGCCCAGAACGAGGCTGTCGATCGCTGCCGGCGGCGGAGCCGCGAGGCGGGTCGCCGCGACGAACTCCCGGAGACGCTTCCAGCCCCCGGCGCAGGCGTCTCCCGCTCGATGCTCGAGGACGAGCGCGCCCGGCTCGTGCGCGAGGCGCTCGCCGACCTGCCGGAACACTACCGCGAGATCCTCGCGCTCGTGCATCTCGACGAGATGCGGGTCGACGACGCGGCACGCCTGCTCGGGATTCCCGAAGGCACGGCCAAGACCCGGCTGATGCGCGGACGGAAGGCTCTCGGGCGGCTGCTGGTCCAGCAACACCCCGAGGTCTTCGGAGAGAACGCATGACACACCGCGAGCACGACCGCGACCAGACCTGGGTGG
>JAJRXN010000569.1 GCA_024276295.1 Acidobacteriota bacterium | reverse complement strand
GGACCTCCCGCCGGCCGGCGACGGCTGGTTCTACCTCGTGCGCGGCGTCGATCTGGCCTGTGGAGGCGCCGGCGGATGGGGCGAGGAGTCCTCGGGCACGCCGCGCCAGCCTGCCGGCTGCACGCGCTGACGGTCCGCCGACCGTTCGCCGCACGGCACGGACCGTTCACCGCGGCCGGCGAACGGTCGGGCCGCAACGGGCGTTCGCTTGGGTGTCGGCCGCGGAGAACTGTCTCGCGGCGGGCAGGAGGATCGGAAGATGTTCACTCCGGTACTGCGGAACCTGTCGGCCGCGCGATCGTTCGGTCTCCTCGCCGCGCTGGCTCTCGTCGTGCCGCCGGCTCTCGCCGTCACGGAGATGACGCGGGAGTTCGACCTCGCCCCGGGTGGGGCGCTGGTCGTCGAGGCGAGCGGAGCCTCGGTGACGGTCCGGGGAGCGGACGGTTCGAAGGCGACCGTCACGCTGCGCGCGAAGCGCGGCGACCTCGACGACTACCGGATCGATGTCGGCGTCGAAGGCGACACGCTGCGGGTCGATGTCCGGCGTCCGCGCTCTTGGAGGTCGCTGTTCGGCGGATCCGGTGACGGTCTTTCGATCGACATCGTGGTGCCGCGACGCACGCCGGTCGGCATCGACACCAGCGGCGGCGCCCTCGACGTGCAGGAGATCGACGCCGACGTCGCGCTCGACACCTCGGGAGGACGGATCACCGTGCGCAGGATCCGGGGTGATCTCGAGGCCGACACTTCCGGCGGATCGATCCACGTCGAGGCGATCCGCGGGCGCGTCGCGCTCGACACGTCCGGCGGCTCGATCGAGGCCGTCGACATCGAAGGGCCTCTCGCTGCAGACACGTCGGGCGGATCGATCGCGGTGCGACGGGTCACCGGTGACGCCTCGCTCGAGACGTCGGGCGGGTCGATCACGGTCGAGCAGGCCGGCGGCCGGGTCGAGGCCGATACGTCGGGCGGATCGATCCGCGCCTCCTTCGCCGAAGGAAACGACGCCGGCGGCTCGCTCGAGACGTCGGCCGGATCGATCACGATCGAGGTCGACCCGGCGGTCGGGCTCGACCTCGACCTGGCGGCCTCGGGCGGCCGGGTCACGACCGAACTCGACGTCACCTCCCACGGCATGCGCTCGTCACGGCGGCTCGTCGGCAAGCTCGGAAACGGGGGCTCGAAGCTGGTCGCGCGCACGAGCGCCGGGTCGATCACGCTCCGCGGTCGGTCCATCCCGCGCTGATCGACGACGGGGAAAATCCCGGCAGCGACGCCGCATCATCGGCGTCGCATGCCGGGGATCCGTAGAACGCCTCGCGTCAGAAGCGCCAGCCGAAGCCGAGACCGAGGATCCATGGATCGATCGTCAACGTGCCGAGCTTCGTACCCGCGTCGCTCACGTCGGTATCCAGCTTGATGTACTTCAGGTCGACGTTGAAGGACATCGTGTCGTTCAGCATGAAGTCGATGCCGGCCTGTGCCGCCAGACCGAAGCTGTTGTCGAGGTCGTCGAGTTCGTCCAGAAGACCGGACTGGTTGTAGAAGATCGTGTAGTTGATGCCGGCGCCGATGTACGGCCGGACCCTTCCATCGGGAAGGAAATGGTACTGCACCAGGACGGTCGGTGGCAGCAGGGAAGCACTTCCCAGGTTGAACTCCGTCCCCTCCGAAGGAAGGGTGATCTCGTTCGAGGTCGTCGCCACGATCAGCTCGACGGCCCATCTTTCCGTGAAGAAATACGTGACGTCCACCTCGGCGGTGATGTTGTCGCCGACATCCATCCCTTCGAGCGTACCGTCGCCGGACGCATCCGGCATGACGTTCAGGAGCCGCCCGCGCACCAGCCAGTCCCCCTCGCCCGCCATGACCTGCCCGCCCGCGCTCGCGACGAGGACGAACAGCAGGAGCATCCCGAACCCGATCTTCCATGGTCTCTTCATCGTTCCCCTCCTTGGACTCACCGGTCGCCCGGTGACCATGTGCCACTCTTCACGCTGATCGAGGCCAGCCTGCCAGCTCCTACCTTACCCGGAAGGAGTGGTCGCATGAGGACGCGAGGCACGGCCCCCGGAAAAAACTAATCGGGCGCATCGCGCGAGTCAGCCATCTTCCGACGATGCGAAGATGCACGTTGCCGCGGCT
>JAJRXN010000086.1 GCA_024276295.1 Acidobacteriota bacterium | reverse complement strand
GCGTGTAGTTGAAGTCGGCCCGGCGGGAGATCGTCTCGCGATACGCGACCTGCGGCCGGCCGGTCTCGACTTCCGCCTGGTACTCGCGGCGCATGCGTTCGATGTAGACCTCGAGATGGAGTTTACCCATTCCGGAGATCACCGTGTCCTGCGACTCCTCGTCGACATGGACGCGGAAGGTCGGGTCTTCGCGTCCGAAGCGCTGGAGCGCCTTGGACATCCGGTCCTGGGCCTTCGAGTCCTTCGGCACGACCTTGAGCGAGACCACCGGGTCGGGGACGAAGATCGAGGTCATCGCCAGGCGCGGACCGGGCCCGCAGAACGTGTCGCCCGTGTTGCACTGGATGCCGAACAGTCCGACGATGTCGCCGGCCGCGGCGTGGTCGATGTCCTCCATCTGGTCGGCGTGCATCCGGACCAGCCGACCGATCTTGACCTTGCGCCCGGTGCGCGAATTGACCACCGTGTCGCCCTTGCGCAGCGCGCCCTGGTAGACCCGCACGTACGTCAGTTGCCCGTAACGGCCGTCCTCGAGCTTGAACGCCAGCGCCACGGTCTGGGCCTCCGGATCGGCGCGGAGGGTCACGGGACGCTCGTCGTCATCGAGATCGAGGGCTTCGATCGGCACGTCCCGCGGAGACGGCAGGTAGCGGGCCACGGCGTCGAGCAGCGGCTGGACGCCCTTGTTCTTGTAGGCCGAGCCGATGAAGACCGGAGTGAGGGCGAGCGACAGCACGCCGGCGCGCACCGCCCGGTGGATCAGCTCCGGCGACGCGCGGTCCTCGAGCACCGCTTCCATCAGCTCGTCGTCGAACATGCTGACCGCGTCGAGCATCTCGGCGCGGAACGCCTCGGCCTCGCCGCGCATCGCCTCCGGGATGTCGCCTTCGACGACCCGCTCGCCGTTGGCTCCCTCGAAGCGCAGCGCGCGCATCTCGACGAGGTCGATCACGCCCTCGAAGCCGGCCTCGAGGCCGATCGGAAGCTGCATCAGCACCGCATTGTGGTTGAGCTTCTCGCGCAGCGCCTCGGTGACGCGGCCCGGGTTGGCGCCCGAGCGGTCGCACTTGTTGACGAACGCCAGCCGCGGGACCTTGTAGCGCCGCATCTGGCGATCGACGGTGATCGACTGGGACTGCACGCCGGCCACCGCGCAGAGCACCAGCACCGCGCCGTCGAGCACCCGCAGGGCCCGTTCGACCTCGATCGTGAAGTCGACGTGTCCCGGAGTGTCGATGATGTTGACGTGATGGTCCTTCCAGGAGACGTAGGTCGAGGCGGAGGTGATCGTGATGCCGCGCTCGCGCTCGAGTTCCATGTGGTCCATCGTCGCGCCGACGCCGTCCTTGCCCTTGACGTCGTGGATCGCGTGGATCTTCGACGTGTAGAACAGGATCCGTTCGGTCAGCGTCGTCTTGCCTGAGTCGATGTGCGCGGAGATGCCGATGTTCCGCACACGGTCGATGTCGAGATTCATCGTCTGGTCCACCTCGCCGCGCGTCCGGCGCGACCCGGTCTGCGCCCCGGAGCCGGAAGTCCGCCGGACTGCGGCCCGTCGCGCGTGCTCGTGTTGTCCGGTGTTCCCGGCGTTCCGGGCCCGAGACGTGGGCTCCGCGCCGTTTCCGGCGACGCGGAGACCCGGGAGAGTATAAGGAGGAAAGCGGACTTGTCCAGTCGGGCGGGACAGGTCAGCCCGCAAGCCGGCCTTCGCCGGCCGGGGCGGCCGGGGTTTCCGGCTCCTGGCGCCGGGGAAGGGCGATCCGCCAGCGCACGAGCTTCGGGCCGCCGCCCTCGCCTCCCGCCGTCGTGGCGACCGGCGGAAGGCAGCTCATCGACAACGTGCGGTGCGACGGCGCGGAGACGGTCATCACGTCCTGTTCGTCCCCGGCGACCTCGATCGGGCCGACCCGGAAGTGCCCCGTGGAGTCCGATGTCGTCCGGACGACCTCGCCGCGGCGGTTGGTGACCCGGACCTCGGCCTCGATGCCGCCCTGCGCGATCGCCAGCTCCGTGGCGTCGATCGGCTCGACGCGGTAGGTCTCGCCCTGGACGACGACACCCTCGATGACGATCTCGGCCGGGCTGGCGGCGAACGGGCTGCCGCCGCTCCGCATCGCCGACAGCACGATCAGCGGAATCGACAG
>JAJRXN010000568.1 GCA_024276295.1 Acidobacteriota bacterium | reverse complement strand
GGGTCGAGCACACCGGGCAGCGTGGCCACGGCGCCTCCCGCAGCGCGCGCCTCGGCGACCGCAACGGGGCGCGGCGCCGAGACCGGCGGAGGCGGCTCGGTGCAGGCCGTGACGGTGACAGCCAGCAGTCCGACCCAGAGCGGGAGACATGCGCCAGACCTGGAGTTCATCGTCCACTCTCCTTCCGGCCCGTGCCGGCCCGCTCCAGGCCCCCCGGGAAGCTCCTCGCGACGGCCCGGCGCAGATCGACGAGGTCGAGCAGGTGGGCGATGCGCGCGTTGGCGGCGCTCTCCTCGGCGGCGAACGCGCGCCGCTCGGCATCGAGCAGATCGAGGATGCCGACCGCACCGCGGGCCCAGGCCTCCTCGACGAGTCCTGCAGCCCGGCGGGCGGCGTCCGCTCCGCGCGCCGTGTGCGCAAGCGACCGTCGCGAGCCGACCGCCCGCGCCAGCAGGACGTGGACGCGGGCCGCGAGTCCGTCGTCGAACTCGCGCCGTCGCGCCTCGAGGGCCGAACGCTCCGCGGAGACCGTCCGGACCCGTGCCTTGCGGGCGCCCCCGGTAAACAGGCCGAGCCGGGCGACGAGCTGGACCGACCAGGCGTCGTCCGGCGCCCGGGGCGTGACGATCGGCAGCGGCGGCAGCCCGCCCGGCAGTGGGAGTCCGCCGAGAAGGGCGCCGAGATCCGCCCCAGGACCGTCGCCTTCGGCCCTGACCCACTCGCCGAACAGGAACACGTCCGGCATCCGGCCGGCCCGGCGCGCGGTCCGCTCGGCCCGCCGGGCGGCGGCGAGTCCCGCGTCGAGCTGCATCCTGGTCGCCGAAGCCTCCAGCGCCTGCCGGAAAAGCTCCTCCGAGGCGCGCCGCAGCGCCTGCTCGCCGCCCGTCTTCAGCTCCTCGAGGCGCGCGTCGAGGTCGGGGGCGATCTCCTGCGGCCGCGGCTCGACGACGAGGATCCGCTCGCCGGAAGGACGGCCGAGCAGGCGCGCCAGACCGGCTTCCGCCGTGCGCCGGCCGGCCCTCGCCTGTTCGAGCGCCGCGAGCGCCTCGGCCAGGCGTGCCTCGGCCCGCAGCGGTTCGGCCGGCCCCGCGGCACCGGCGGCCTGGCGTTGCCGGGCCAGCTCGAGGTCGTCCCACGCCTTCGAGACGGCGTCGTGGCGGATCGCCTCGATCCGGCGCGCCGCGAGCATCGCGAACGCCGTCCGGATCGCGATGCTCTCGACATCCCGCGCAGTACTCTCCAGCCCGGCCCGCGCCGCGTCGGCGCGGTGCCGCGCGATCCGCAACCGCGCGAGCAGACTGTCCGAGAAGAGCGGCTGTACGGCGGCCACGCCGGCAAACAGCGTGCGCTCCGGTGCGAGGCCGAGACTGGCCTCGGCCAGCTCGCCGTCGAGCAGCACGCCGCCGGCCAGGCCCTCCACCCGCGGCCGCAGGGCGGCCCGGGCGGAATCGCTGCGCGCCTGCCCGGCACGCATCTCCGCACGCGCGACGTCCAGCCTGCGGCTCGCATGGCGCGCCTCGGCGAGCAGTTCGCGCAGCCCCAGCCGCGGCCCGGAGGGCTCCGGCAGCCCCCCGATCAGCTCGGCACGGTCGATCAGCGGATCGCCCGGCTCGATCCCGAGTCGTGCGAGCACGCGGGTCGCCAGCAGCGGCCGTCCTGCGGACACCGGCCGCTTCCGGGAGGCAACGGGCCGGTCCGTTCCCGTGTCGAGCACCGCGGCCGCCGTGCGGCGCGCGAGCCGGTCGAGATCGATCCCGCGCGTGCGCGCCATCGCGGCGCCGCGCCCGGGACGGGCCGCCGGGTCCGCTTCGAGCGCCAGCAGCCCGCGGGCCGCCAGGGCCTCGAACAGCCGTGCCGCCTGGAGGTCGTCGAGTCCGGGCAGCGGTCCGACCAGCACGACCGAAGCTCCGGCGGGCAGGGTGTCGACCATCGCGAGCGGATCGGTCCCGGACACGGGCACCAGGTCGACCCGCGGCACGGTCCGTGTCGTCTCCAGCGCCGGTTCGAGCGATTCCGCCAGGTCCCGGTCGACCACCGCGACCACCCGGGACGTCGTCACCGGGAGGAACTCGAGCAGCGCGATGTCGTCCTCCGGACGCCACGCGGCGGCGAGAGCCTTCAGGTCCGCCCGTCCTTCCGCGGGGGAGCCGCCCCACACCGGAGCGACGAGGGTCGCCTCGACCGGCAGGCTGTCCGCCACCAGCGTGGCGGCGCGGGCACCGACGGCGACGACGACCCGCCCCGCGGACAGCCGGTCCCGGCACGCGGCGAGCGAGGGCC
>JAJRXN010000567.1 GCA_024276295.1 Acidobacteriota bacterium | reverse complement strand
TCGTCGGCCCTCAGGCCGGCGACGGTGACCAGCACCAGCGAAGGGCGTCCGCCGGCCGCGCCGGTGACGAGCACGAAGAGCGCGATCCCGAGCAGCAGCACGCCCGATCCGACCAGGCCGATGCGCCGAACGAGCCCGGTCATCAGAACGGCCGCTCGCCGCGCCGCAACGCGGCCAGCTCTCGACGGGCGCGCCGGTTCTCCGGGTCGGCCTCCACCACCCGCTCGAGGATCTCCGCGGCGCGCTCGATCGATCCGAAGCGGGCGAAGCGCAACGCTTGGCGGTGCATCAACCGCAGGGAGTTGGTCTCGGCGCGGGCCGCGTTGGCCTGCGCCGCGATGGCCTCGTCGGCGCGCTGCATGTCCCGGTAGACCTGCGCGAGCAGACTCCACTCACGGGGACTGTACGGGCTGATCTCGAGGCCGCGCCGGAGAAGCTCCGCGGCCCGCTCGAGCCGGCCGGCGGCCGCCGCGGCCGGTGCGGTGCTGAAGTACAGGTACCCGTGCAGATCGCCCAGTCCGCGGGCGAGCTGTTCTTCTCCGAGCCGGTAGGCGTCTTCGACCCGTCCCGACGCCCCGAGGATGCGGACCGCCAGATCGGCAGCCTGGAAGTGGCGCCGGTCGACCGCCAGCGCGGCGCTGATGTCCTCGAGCGCCTGCGGGAGCCGTCCGGCCCGATACGAGAGCCGTGCGCGGATGAAGCGCGCCGCAAAGCACTCCGGATCGACAAGCAGGGCCTCGTCGAGCAGCCCCCGTGCCCGCGCACGCCGGCGCTCTTCCGCGACGCCGGGCGTCCGCAGGACGACCGCCGCCTCGAACGCCAGCAGCGCGGCGGTCCGGCCGGCCTGGCGCGCCTCCTCGAACACCCGTTCCCCGATGCGTCGCTGCTTCCTGTCGACCCAGTAGGCGTGGGCAAGTCCAGCAAGGAGCGTCGCGTCGCCGCCCGACGGCGGGTCGTCCCGCAGAAGCTCGAGCACGCCGGTGTCGAACCGCTCGAAGAACGCCTGAAGCTCGGCCGGATCGTTGTACAGCGTCCACGGCGTGCGCAGTTCGACGAACATGTTGTCGTCGGTGTTCGCCGGACCGTCGCCCTCGGCGATCAGCGCGTCGATCTGCCGCGGCGTCAGGGCCAGCAGACTCCACAGGTCCGCGGTGCCGAAGATCCGCACCCGCCGCAGGTCCTCGCGCACCGGTTCCGCGACCCGTTCCCATCGCGGCAGATCCTCGATGCCGAGCGGTTCGCGGGTCGCCAGCAGCAGGAAGTCGGGGCTGTCCCGTTCGGCGAGGAACCCGTAGACGTACGTGAACTCGGCCCGCAGCGCCCGCAGCACCGAGCGCAGTGCGGCGGCGTCCATGCCGTAGAGCTGGATCCACTGCAGCAGCCGCCCGCGCTCCGTCAGGTGCTCGCGCGCGTAGTGGAAGTACTCGCGCGTGAACAGGTTCGAAGCCCCGCTGATCCAGGGGTTCGACGGCTCCGAGATGATCAGATCGTACTTCCGCGGCGCGTAGGCCAGGAACCGCCGGCCGTCGTCGACGATCACGCGCACCTTCGGATCGTCCTGGGCGTGATGGTTGTACTCGTCGAAGAAACGCGACGCCTCCATCACCGCCGGCTCGAGTTCGACGACGTCGACCTCTT
>JAJRXN010000085.1 GCA_024276295.1 Acidobacteriota bacterium | reverse complement strand
TCGAGCAGCTTGCGCTTGCGCGTCACGTCGCCCCCGTAGCACTTGGCCAGCACGTTCTTGCGCAGCGCCTTGACGTTGGTGCGCGCGATCACGCGCGAACCGATCGCGGCCTGGATCGCCACCTCGAACTGCTGGCGCGGAATGAGTTCCTTGAGCTTCCGCGCCAGCGCCTGCCCGCGGTAGAACGCCTTGTCCCGATGGACGATCACCGAGAGCGCGTCGACGGGGTTCCCGTTGACGAGGATGTCGAGCTTGACCAGGTCCGAGCGACGCCAGTCCGAGAACTCGTAGTCGTAGCTCGCATAGCCGCGACTGGCCGACTTCAGTCGGTCGTAGAAGTCGATCACCACCTCCGCCAGCGGGAGTTCGTACTCGAGCAGCACGCGCGACGGCCCGAGGTAGCGCAGCTCGCGCTGCTCGCCGCGACGCTCCTCGAGCAGCTTGAGCAGCGCGCCGACGTACTCCTGCGGGGTCATGATCGTCGCGCGGATGTAGGGCTCTTCGATCCACTCGTAGTCCTGCGGACGCGGCAGCCTGGCCGGCGAGTGGATCTCGGTGAACTCGCCGTCCGCCAGACGCACGCGGTAAGGCACGCCCGGGGCTGTCGTGACGAGATCGAGGTCGAACTCGCGCTCGAGGCGGGACTGGATGATCTCCATGTGCAGCAGGCCGAGGAACCCGCACCGATAGCCGAAGCCGAGCGCGTAGGAGACCTCGGGTTCGAAGTCGAAGCTCCAGTCGTTGAGGCGCAGCTTGTCCAGCGCGTCGCGCAGGTCCTCGTATCCGCTCGACTCCGACGGGTACAGCCCGGCGAAAACCATCGGCTTGACCTCGCGGAACCCGGGAAACGCCTCGGCGGTCGGCCGCCGGGCCTCGGTCAGCGTGTCGCCGATCTTGACCTCGTCGATCCGCTTGATCTGCGCCGTCACCCAGCCGACCTCGCCGGCGGCGAGCCGCTCGCGGGTCTCGCGCTTGGGGGAGAACACGCCGACCTCGTCGACCTCGTACGTGCCACCGGTCTGCATCAGCAGGATCTTCTGCTTCGGGGCGAGGCGGCCCTCGATCATCCGCACGAGCATCACGACGCCGCGGTAAGAGTCGTACCAGGAGTCGAAGATCATCGCCTTGAGCGGGGCGTCGGCCTCTCCGCCCGGTGCGGGAACGCGCGCGACGATCGCCTCGAGGATCTCCTCGATCCCGGTCCCCTCCTTCGCCGAGGCGAGGATCGCGTCGTCGGCGGGCAGGCCGATGATCTCCTCGAGCTGCTCCTGGCAGCGCTCGGGATCGGCCGAGGGAAGATCGATCTTGTTGATCACCGGAATGATCGTCAAGTCGTGCTCGACGGCGAGGTATGCGTTGGCCAGCGTCTGCGCCTCGACCCCCTGGGCCGCGTCGACGAGCAGCAGGGCCCCCTCGCAGGCCGCCAGCGAGCGGGAGACCTCGTAGGCGAAGTCGACGTGGCCGGGCGTGTCGATCAGGTTCAGCGTGAAGACCCGGCCGTCGCGGGCCTCGTACTGCAGCGTCACCGCATGGGACTTGATCGTGATCCCCCGCTCCCGCTCGAGATCCATCGAGTCGAGCGTCTGGGCCACCAGCTCCCGCTCGTCGAGCGCACCGGTCTTCTCGAGCAGGCGATCGGACAGCGTCGTCTTGCCGTGATCGATGTGGGCGATGATGCTGAAGTTGCGGATCGTGTCGGAGGCCATCGCCGCGTCGTCTCTCCGTGCCGGACGGCCGCCGCAAGAAAAGCCCCGCGGAGCGTCGCGCGCGGGGCCGGACCTCGCCTTCCGGTTCGGCGCGGATTATAAGGGCCGCCCTCCCGGGCGTCATCGTGACGTCTTCGCGGGAGGAGGCCGGAGAGGTCCGCATGCCCGAGCTGCCGGAGGTCGAGACCGTCGCGCGTCAGCTCGCCCCGCTGGTCGAAGGGCGGGCGTGGGCCGGCCTGCGGATCCTCGACCCGCGTCTCGATCCCGGCCGGAGGCCGCGCCTCGGGTCGTGCGCCGTGCTCGCCGTCCGCCGCGTCGGCAAGCAGGTGGTGTTCTCGCTCGGACCGGCCGCCGGAGCGCCGCGGGCCCACCTGGCGGTCCACCTGCGGATGACCGGCCGGCTGACGTTCGTCCCGAGCGGAGCCCGGGCGCCCCGTCGCCACCTGCGTGCCGTGCTGCGGCTCGCCGGGGGAACCGTCCGGTTCCATGATCCGAGACGCTTCGGCACGCTGCGTTTCGTCGACGAACCCGCCACGCTGCTCGGCGGGGCGGTCGATCCCTTCGATCCACGGCTGACGCCGGCCCGCCTCGGCCGTCTGCTCGGCGGCAGCCGGCAGGAGATCAAGCCGTGGCTGCTGCGGCAGGACCGGCTGGTCGGCGTGGGGAACATCTACGCCTCGGAGATCCTGTTCGAGGCCGGCATCTCGCCGTTCGCGCGGGCCGGCGAGTTGGACCCGGCAGCCGTCCGGAGGCTCCGGCGCTCGCTGCGGGCGGTCCTGCGTCGGGCGATCCGCTGCTGCGGGACGACCTTCTCGGACTTCCAGGACGCCTGGGGGATGACCGGCTCGTACCAGGACAGGCTGCGGGTCTACGGACGCGAGGGCCGCGCCTGCCCCCGCTGCGGCGCCCCGATCGGCCGGGCCGTCCAGCAGCAGAGGAGCACGTTCTTCTGTCTCGCGGCGTGCGGCCCTCCGGGCCCGGACAATAAAAGGAGAGCCGGGGATGCCCCCGGCTTCAGAAAACCATGAGAACTTGCTGCGCCCCTACATGAGCAATCGGCGTGCCAGCGAGGCATGACTGGCTCGGCGTTCCTGGACGTTCGTATTGACCCGACATGTTCGCACCTCCGGGACAGGCCCTCTCACTTTGAGAGCCCCGCCGGCAGCCGATCCTCTCGTTTCTAGAGCCGTCACCGCGATCACGCGGCCGGTCGGGCCCGGGGCCCGAAGATCGCCGTCCCGACGCGGACGATCGTCGCCCCCTCCTCGATCGCGACCTCGAAGTCGTGGGACATCCCCATCGAAAGGTGCTCGAGCCGCACGGCCGGGCGCGCCGCCCGGCTCTCGCGGTCGCGCAGCCGGGCCAGAGCCGCGAAGAACGGCCGCGCGTCCTGCGGATCCTCGGCCCACGGCGGCACCGTCATCAGCCCCTCGATGGCGAGGCCCTCCCGCCCCGCGGCGTGATCGAGCAGCGCCGGCAGGTCCTCCGGCGCGACCCCGCTCTTCGAGGCCTCGCCGCCGACGTTCACCTCGACCAGCGCGCGGACCACGAACCCGCGCTCGCGGCCCAGCCGGTCGAGCACGTCGACGAGCTTCAGCGAATCGACCGAGTGGATCAGCTCGAACCGGCCGACGACCCGGCGGGCCTTGTTCCGCTGCAGGTGGCCGACCATGTGCCAGCGGACCGCGGGAAGGCGCGGGATCTTGTCCAGCGCTTCCTGCACGCGGTTCTCGCCGAAGTCCCGCTGGCCGGCCTCGATCGCCTCGAGGATCCGCGCAGGCTCGACGGTCTTCGACACGGCGACGAGCGTGACGGACGACGGATCGCGTCCCGCCCTGCGTGCGGCGCGCTCGATGCGCTCCCGGACGCCCGCCAGTCGCCCCGCGATGCCATGCGCGCCACCCACTTGCACCCTCGCCGGGACCGGAGGCGTCAGTCTCCCGACGCGCCGGCCTTTCGCTCCTCTTCCGCGGGAACCGGATCGGGCGCGATGTACAGGATGCGCCGGCACGAATCGCAGATCTGGATCTCGGCGCCGCGACGGACCAGGTTGATCACCTGCGGCCGGACGCGCATCCGGCACTGGCCGCACGCATCGTTGACGATCGGCGCCAGGGCGACGCCGCCGCGGGCCCGCGCGATCGCCTGGAAGCGGTCGACGACGGGGCGCGGCATCGAGGCGATCAGCTCGTCCCGCTGGCGCTCGAGTTCCTCGATGATCGTGGCCAGCGACGCCAGCCGCTGTTCGATCTGCTGTTTCTTCTCGGTCGCCTCGGCGAGCGCCGCCGCGATGCGCTCGTCGGCCTCGGCCGCCGGTCCCTTGAGTTCCTCGATCTCGGCCTCGCGCGTCTCGATCGCCTGCTCGAGTTCGACCAGGTGGGCCTTGCTCGAATCGATCTCGTTGAGGACCGCGCTATACTCGCGCTGGTTGCTGACCTGCATCAGTTTCTGCTGCGCGAGTTCCAGCCTGCGCCGGGTCTTGTCGCGCTCCTCTCGAAGACGGTGAAGCTCTTGCACCAGAGCCTCGTAGCGCAGCCGCTCACCGCCGATCTCCTCGCGCTGCTGTTCGAAGGAGCGGTCGACCTCGGCGAGCGCGTCCGGCCCTCGCTGCCGCTCGTCCTGCGCCGCCCGGAGTTCGAAGCCGATCTCCTGGAGGCGGACGAGTCGGCTGATGGTTTCTTTCAAGGCGGGTCCTCCCGGGCAAACAAGCGTCAGAACCGCCGCTGGCGGACCCCGGGTTCGCTCCCCATGATCCACCCGGCGAGCGCCCGGTGGTGGGCCCACCAGGGCTCGAACCTGGGACCAGCTGATTATGAGTCAGCCGCTCTGACCGTCTGAGCTATGGGCCCTCGACCCGCCAGTCTAGCACAGCGCGTGCCTGCCAAGCGAAGCATCACCGGCGGTGTCGTCGCGGGCCTGATCGCCGGCCTGGCGCCCGGTTTCGCCCTCGCCACCGAGGCGGCCCCGGCCCCGCGGAGGTCCGTTCCGCTGGCGGAAGAACAGCGCGTCCACCGGGTCCAGATCGCCGTCTCGGTGATCGACCCGGCGGGACGGCGGCCGGTCTCCGGACTCCCGCGCGACGCGTTCAGAATCCGGGTCGACGGGGAGCCGCTCGACGAGGCGGCGGCGGCGAGCACCGAGTTCGACGAGATCTGCCCCGGCAGCGACCCGGCCCGCAACGGCGTCGCCACGCCGAGCGCGCGGATCGTCGTGCTCGCCGACATGCGCTACCTCGACCTCGC
>JAJRXN010000566.1 GCA_024276295.1 Acidobacteriota bacterium | reverse complement strand
GCGGCCCCGCCCCGCCGCGGGGTAGAATCCGCCTCTTTTCGGCACGTGCTTCCGGCGGGGGCGAGAGCGTCCGCTTCTGCCGGCGTCCGCGCTGTCCGGGGATCCCATGACGATCCAGGAGGACGAGGCGATCGTGCTCGACGTTCGAACGCAGCGGGAGAGCGATCGCTCGGTGCTGCTGCTGACCGGCCACGGCGAACGGCTGTTCGCCTGGGCGCCGGGAGCGGCCCGCTCGACGCGCCGCTTCGGGGCGGCGCTCCAGCCGGGGGCGCGGGTCCGCGCCCGCTGGCGCCGGCGCGGCGAGCAGGCGCTGCCGGTACTCGAGGAGGCACGGCTGGTCGCCTCGCCGCCACGGCCCGACCCGCTCGAGCGCTTCTACGCCACGGCCCACGCCCTCGAGGTCGTCGGCGCGCTGGCCCGCGAGGGCCAGGAGGACCCGCGGCTGTTCCGGCTGACCGCCCGGGTGCTCGACCGGCTCGCGGCGGGTGACCCGCCGGCGCCGCTCTGCCGCTACCTCGAGGCCTGGATGCTGCGGCTCGCCGGGATGTTCCCCGACCTCCACCGCTGCGGTGTCACCGGTGAGCCCCTCGCCGGACGTCCGGCACGCATCACGCCCGAACACGGTGTCGTCGGCGACGATGCCGGCGGCCGCGGCTGGCCGATCGGCCCGTCCTCCCGCCGCTGGCTCGAGCTGATCCGCCAGGTGCCGCCCGACCGCATTCCGCCCCTCGACGCCCGCGGCGCCGGGGAACTCGAGCGGGCGCTGCCCGCGCTGATCGAGGCGTTCATCGAGCGCCCGCTGCGCGCTCTGCGCGCCTGGCGGCGGATCGACCGCGCGGGCGGCGAGCCGCCGGCGCGGTCGGCACCGGAGGAGGGAGACCGGCGATGATCACGATCACCCTCCAGGAGATGGTCTTCGGCCTCTCGCGCTTCTGGAGCGAGCGGGGCTGCATCGTCCACCAGCCGTACGACAAGGAGGTCGGCGCCGGGACGATGCACCCGGAGACGTTCTTCCGCTCGCTCGGCGACGAGTCGTGGCGCGTGGCGTACTGCCAGCCATCGCGCCGCCCCGCCGACGGCCGCTACGCCGAGAACCCGATGCGGGTCTACAAGCACTTCCAGTTCCAGGTGATCTGCAAACCGTCCCCGCCCGACGTGCAGGAACTCTACCTCCGGTCGCTCGAGGCGCTCGGCATCCGGCGCGACGAGCACGACATCCGCTTCGAGGAGGACAACTGGGAGTCGCCGACCCTCGGCGCCGCCGGCGTCGGCTGGCAGGTCTCGATGGACGGGATGGAGATCTCGCAGTTCACGTACTTCCAGGTCGTCGGCGGGATCGAGCTGCGGGTGATTCCGGTCGAGCTGACGTACGGCCTCGAGCGGATGTGCATGTTCCTCAACGACGTCCGGAACATCTTCGACATCCCGTGGGCCCGCGCCGACTGGCATCCCGGCGGCATCGTCCCGTACCGCGCGCTGCGCGAGCGGGCCGAGCGCGAGCAGAGCGCGTACTGCTTCGAAGAGGCCGACGTCGACGAGCACCGGCGGCAGTTCGCCGTCGCCGAGGCCGAGGCGCTGCGCCTGCTCGACCGGCGCGACGCGGACGGCACGCCCGCTCCGCTGCTGATTCCGGCCTACGAGCGCGTGCTCGACGCGTCCCACCTGTTCAACGTGCTCGATGCCCGCGGCGCGGTGTCGGTCACCGAGCGGCAGGACATGATCCAGCGCGTCCGCCGGCTCGCCGTCCGCTGCGCGCGGACATGGGTCGGCGCGGAGGTTCCGGCGTGAGCGATCGGGCGCTGCTGCTGGTCGAGATCGGCTGCGAGGAGATCCCGGCGCGGATGCTCGAGCACGCCGCGGCCGAGGTCGCGCGCGTCGTCGTCGGGCAGCTCGAGCGGGCGGGACTCGAGTTCGGCGAGGTGCGGCGGTTCCACACGCCGCGGCGCCTGGCGGTGCTCGTCGAGCGGGTCCCGCGCACGACGCCGGTCCGCGAGGACCTCCGGCTCGGACCGCCGGCGTCGGTCGCCTGGGACGCCGACGGCCGGCCGACCCGGGCCGCCGAGGGCTTCGCGCGTCGCGCCGGCGTCGACGTCGAGCGCCTGGAGCGGGTCGAGACCGATCGCGGAGCCTACGCCGGCGTGCGGGTCGGCGCCGGCGGCCGGGACCTCGGCGACGTGCTGGCCGACGGCTTCGAGGAGCGGATCGCGCGCATCTCGTTTCCGAAGGCGATGCGCTGGGGCGACGGCGCGCACCGCTTCGTCCGCCCGGTCCACTGGCTGGTCGTGCTGGCCGACGACGACGTGCTGCCGCTCGAGCTGTTCGGCATCAGGGCCGGCCGCACGACGCGCGGGCACCGGGCGCTCGCTCCCGGCGCGATCGAGCTGGCCGGGGCCGCGTCCTGGCAGGAGCGGCTGGCCGGGGCGTGGGTCGTCGTCGACCCCGCCGAGCGGCGCGCGCGGCTGCGCGAAGGCCTCGAGCGCGAGGCGGCGGCCCTCGGCGCGCGGCCGGTCGACGATCCCGAGCTGCTCGACGAGTCGGCCGGGCTGGT
>JAJRXN010000565.1 GCA_024276295.1 Acidobacteriota bacterium | reverse complement strand
GCGACCCGGTGCTCCGTCTGCTCGGAGAACTGCCGGTCGGCAGCGTGTCGTTCGCCGAGGCGGTCTCCCGCACGCTCTGGAAGAACCCGTCGGCGAGCGACCTCAAGGCCTTGGCGGCGATCGCCGGAGAGCGCCACCTGATCGAGGACGAGGCGATCCGGGCCGCCGTCGTCGCCGCGGTCGGCGTGCGCTACCGCATCGAGCGCCTCTCCGTCGGCCTCGCACGGCCGATCCTCGACGCCACCGTGATCCAGGCCCGCGCGATCGAATGGGGCCGGCTGGCCCGCAAGATCGAGTCCCTCGTCCCGCAGCTCCGCTGCGAGCCGCGCGCCCCCGGTGCCCCGATCGTCGAGGCCGCGCAGAACCTGCTTCCCGAGGCCCGCGACCTCGAGGCGGAATCGCGGCTGGCCAACGAGCTGGCGAGCGTGATCGAGGCTGCGGGTTCCGGCGAGACGGACGCGCTCGAGATGGTCGCCATCGGCGTCTCCGATCTGCCCCACCTCCTGGCCGCCGTCAGGAAGCGCTCGATGCGGCCGTGGGATGGCCTGGCGCTCGAGGCGCTGGCCGCAGGGTGCGTGGTGGAGAAGACGGTCGAGAGCGGCGACATCGACGATCTGCGGCTGTGCCGGGGCCTCGTCCGCCGGCTGCTGGTCCGCTTCGACCAGGCCGTCTACGAGCTGACCCACTCGCGGGAAAAGGACCTCGAGCGCAAGGGTCGGGTGTCGCTGTGGCTGCGCTACGTCCGGACCCTGCGCAGCCAGCTCGACGAAGCGCTGACGCGCCCGGCGCGCCGCCACGACGTGAGCACCGGGCCGACCGGTCACCACGCCCCGGACGGCGAGGACGCGCAGGCGATCGCCCGCCTCCGCGCCGCCCGCGAGGAGGCGCGGCGGCAGTCCTGTCCCGTCGACGACGAACGGACCACCTCCGGGCCGGTCTCCGGCGCGGTCGAGCCGGACGTCAGTGACGAGCTGGTCGAGCAGGCGCGCGAGACCGCCTCCGAGATCGAACGCGAACTCGAAAGACTGCCGCTCGCCGAACCGCGCCCGCGCGGCGGCGCCCCTTCCGAGCGCCTCGCGATGCTCGCCGCCGCCGCGGTCGTCGTCGCCTTCGGCCTGCAGGCGCTCCGCCTGTTCGTCCTGCCCGCCCCACCGCCCGAGATCCCGGTGATCCGGCCGGCGGATTTCGCCCAGGCGGTGGCGCTGCTGTCGGTCGAGCCGGTCGGACGGATGCTCGTCGCCACGGTCGATCCGACATGGAACGCGCTGGCGCGCGACGAGCGCGAACTCGCCCTGACGCGCCTGATGACCGTCTCCGACTCCCACGGGCTGCGCGCCGGCTTCCTGATGGCCTCCGACGGGACGCCCCTGGCGCGCTGGTCACCCGGCGGCCCGGCCGACGTGCTCGAACCTACCTCGCCGCGGTAGCGCGCTCCTCCTCACACCCCGCTTCCACACCGGTCGCCGTTCCGGGATGCGCCGCGGAGCCGTGTCGTGGAGAATTCCCCGCGGCCCCGCGCGGGCGCGAGGAGTGACGATGAAGATCATCGAATGCGTCCCCAACGTCTCGGAGGGACGGGACCACGCCGTTCTCGAACAGATCGCCGCCACCGTCCGCGCCGTCGACGGCGTCGAGCTGCTCGATGTCGACCCCGGCCAGGAGACCAACCGCACGGTGTTCACGTTCGTCGGTGGGCCCGATGCGGTCGCCGAAGCGGCCTTCCAGCTCGCCCGCGAGGCCACGCGGCTGATCGACATGACGACGCATCACGGTGCGCACGCGCGGATGGGCGCGCTCGACGTCTGTCCGTTCGTGCCGGTCGGCGGCGGAGCGACGATGCAGGACTGCATCGAACTCGCACGCCGTGTGGGCGAGCGGATCGGCACCGAACTCGACGTTCCGGTCTACCTCTACGAGGAGGCCGCCACCCGGCCCGAGCGCCGCTCGCTCGCCTCGGTGCGCTCCGGCGAATACGAAGGGCTGCCGGAAAAGCTCGCCGATCCGGAATGGCGACCCGACTTCGGCCCCGTCCGCTTCAATCAGCGCGCCGGGGCGACCGCGGTCGGAGCGCGTCCGTTCCTGATCGCCTACAACGTCGACCTCAACACGGCGGAGAGGAAGCTCGCGCACGACATCGCGCTCGACATCCGGGAGCAGGGACGGTTCCTTCGCGGCCCGGACGGGAAGATCGTCCGTGACGAGAACGGCGAGCGGATGCGCAAGCCGGGACGGTTCCAGGCGGTTCGCGCCGTAGGCTGGTTCATCCCGGAGTTCGGCCGCGCCCAGGTCTCGATCAACCTGACCAACTACGAGATCAGCCCGCCTCACGCCGTCTTCGACGCGATTCGCGAGGAGGCCCGTCGGCGCGGCCTCCGCGTGACCGGTTCCGAGATCGTCGGTCTGGTTCCGCTCGAGGCGATCCGGCGCGCCGGGCGTCACTACCTCGAAGAGCAGAACCGCACTCCCGCCGTGCCCGAGCCGGATCTCGTCCACATGGCCCGGGTCAGTCTCGGACTCGACGACGTCAAGCCGTTCGAACCGGAGCGCGCGATCATCGACTACCGGCTCGCTCCGCGGGAGCAGGGGCTCCGGGCGCTCTCGCTCGTCGGCTTTGCCGACGAACTCTCGCGCAGCACGCCGGCCCCCGGCGGGGGTTCGGTCGCCGCGCTGGTCGGCGCGCTCGCCGCCGGACTGGTCTCGATGGTCGCGGCGCTCACCCACGGCGCCGCGGCGACGTCCCGCGAGCAGGCCGTCGAACTCGGCGAGCGGGCCCAGCGGATCAAGGACGCCCTGCTGCGCGCGGTCGACGACGACACGGACGCGTTCGAAGGCATCGTGGCAGCACGGCGCATGAAGAAGAAGACCGACGAACAGAAGCTCGAGCGCGAGCGCGCGATCGTCGAGGCGACCCGCCGCGCGATCGAGGTGCCGCTGGCCGTCGCCGAGCGCGCGGCGGACGCCGCCGCCCTGGCGCGCGACGTCGTGGAGATCGGGCTCGAGGCGGCGGCGTCGGACTGCGGCGTGGCCGCCTGGTGCGCCCGGGCCGCGGCCCACGGCGCGGGGCTCAACGTGCGGATCAACCTGCCGGGTCT
>JAJRXN010000564.1 GCA_024276295.1 Acidobacteriota bacterium | reverse complement strand
CCGATCAGCAAGCTCGCGATCCGCGCCGCCGGCGTGCCCTTCCCCGGACACACGGAGTGGCTGGCCGCCCGCTGCGGCGTCGCCGACCCGACGATGCTGCTCTGCTCCGACGACCTCGCCGTGGCGCTGGTGACCTGCCACCGCACGCTGGCGTCCGTACCGGGCGCCCTGAGCGTCGAGGCGATCGTCCGCACGGCGCGTCGGCTCGACGACGCCCTGCGCAGGCTGTCCGGTCACGCGCCACGGATCGCGGTGCTCGGGCTCAATCCTCACGCCGGCGAGGACGGAATGTTCGGCGACGAGGAGCGGGACGTCATCGCCCCGGCCTGCCGTGCGCTCGAGGCGGCCGGGCTGGACATCGAAGGTCCCCTGCCCCCCGACACGGCGTTCGTCCCGGCCCGCCGGACGGCAATCGACGGCTACGTGGCGATGTACCACGACCAGGGACTGATTCCGCTCAAGGCGCTGGCGTTCGATCGCGCGGTCAACGTCACGCTCGGGCTGCCGATCGTCCGCACCTCGCCCGACCACGGCACGGCGTACGACCTCGCCTGGACCGGCCGGGCCGACGCCTCGAGCATGCTGGCGGCCGTGCGGCTGGCACTGCGACTCGCCGACGCACGCGACGTGCCGTCGGCCTGACGGCTGCGCCACCCGCGCGCGGGCATCGTCTCCGTCACAGGTTCTTCAGCGACACGTCCTCTTCGGGAGCGCTCTCGTAGAGCGGCAGGAACCGGTTGAAGACCGCCATGAAGATGAACGGGATCACCAGGATCACGATCGCGGTGACGATCCCCTCCTTCTCGAGCAGGCCGGGGACGTAGCTCTCACGGAAGCCCTTCATGCTCTTGGAAAAGATCTGGCCGCCGATGACGACGTTCCAGCGCATCGCGAACACCTGGATCAGCAGGATGCAGGCCGCGGCGAACGCGATCGTGTTGCGCAGCGGGTCGGTCAGGAACGGCCGCATCAGCACCACGATGCCGAGCAGCAGGAACGGGATCAGCGAGCCGAACACCATCTGCACGCCGATGAACGAGAACGCCAGCTTGTCGCCGATCAGCGGGCCGACGACCAGCCACTCCTCGCTGCGCTCGTAGGCCAGCGTGATGATCTCGAGCAGCTCGAGCGTGACGGTCACCGTGGCGAAGACCCACAGCCAGTGCGAGAGCGACTGGACGCAGTCGCTCTGGATCCGCCGGCCGCTGAACTTCATCAGGCACTGGTAGAGGATGAGGATCATCGCGATCCCGGAGGTGACGGCGGAGAACAGGAAGATGATCGGCATCAGCGGCGTCGACCAGAACGAGTTGGCCTTGACCGATCCGAACATGAAGCCGACGTAGCCGTGCAAGATGCAGGCCGCCGGGATGCCGAGCGCCGCGAGCACCGTGATCGCCCGGTGGTCGACGCGGCGCGACTCGTCGGAGATGTCGTAGCCCCCCAGCGCCATCGCGGCGAAGATCGCCCGCTTGAGCCCCCGGCTGCGACGAGCGACGAGGATGATCTCCTTGCGGTAGATCAGCCAGATCTCCACCAGCACCAGCGCCATGTACAGGCCGTAGATCAGCCCGAACGCCGCCATCGCCGACGTGAAGTGCGGCGTGATCATGATGTTGAACGCCCGCTCCGGATGTCCGAGGTGGACCAGCAGCGGGAAGGTGGCCACGAGCAGGAACGCGAACGACACCACCATCGACAGCCGCGCTACCGGCCGCAGTTCGTGGCGGCCGAAGACGTGGTAGAGCGACGAGACGATGAACGCGCCCGCGACGAGGCCCGTGACGTACGGGTAGAGGACGATCATCAGGCTCCACATGATGTGGACGTCGTTGGGGAACACGTAGCCGGTGATATCGGGCGGCATCATCGCACCTCTTTGCTCGAACCGAGGTAGTAGCAGTTGGGTTCCGTCAGCAGCTCCGGCTTGAGCACATGGACGGCCCTGGTGGCGATGATCTCGCTCACCTCGTCATGGATGTCCATCGTGTCGCCGAGCTTGCGCACGCCCCGCGGACAGGCGGCGACACAGGCCGTCTCGAGCCCCTTGGTGATGCGGTGGTAGCACCAGGTGCACTTCGAGGCGGTGTGCGTTTCCGGATGGATGAAGCGCGATCCGTAGGGGCAGGCCTGCACGCAGTAGCTGCAGCCGATGCAGCGCTGCTCGTCGACGAGCACCAGTCCTTCGGGGCTGCGGTACGATGCCCCGACCGGACAGAGCTGCACGCACGGAGTGTTCTCGCAGTGATTGCAGAGCTTGGGCACGAAGAACGCCTTGGTGACGTCGAATCCGGTGACCACCGGATCGAAACCGTCCCGGCCGCCGTTGGGCGAGTCGATGTACTCGTGCCCGGTGCGCGAGATGATGTAGCGCTCGATCCAGGTCCGGAAGTAGTGCTTCGGAACGTCGTTCTCGCGCTCGCAGGCACGGACGCACGCACCACAGCCGATGCACTTCGTGATGTCGATCAGGAACACGTAGCGGTGCTTGTGCGGATCGTACGCCTCCGACGGCCCAGAGGCCTCGCCCTCCTCGGACAGTGTCCCGGCCCAGATCAGTGCGGTGTCGCCCATCACGATCACGAGCGCGGCTCCGGACGCCCCGGCCGCGGCCTTGGCGAGAAAGCGGCGCCGCGTGACATCGTTCTGTCGTGTGTCGTTCATCATCGTCCTCGCTCTCGCCCCTTGCGGCGCTGTCACCCGGCTATCCGAGTCCCGGGTCATGGACGTCGTGGCACTCGCCGCAGATCCCCTCCGGGATGTCCCCTTCTTCCGGGATCAT
>JAJRXN010000563.1 GCA_024276295.1 Acidobacteriota bacterium | reverse complement strand
TCCTGCTCGCCGACGGCACGGTCCGGCTGCGGGTCGAGAGCATCCGCGGGCGACAGGTCACCTGTCGCGTGATCGAAGGACGTGAGCTGCGCCCGGCCGCCGGCCTTGCGCTTCCCCACGCCTCGCCGAAGCGCTCCGCCCTGACCAGGAAGGACCGGAGCGACCTGGCGCTCGCCCTGTCGCTGGGGGTCGACTTCATCGCCCTCTCGTTCGTGCGCCGACCGGAAGATCTTCGTGAAGCGCGCCGTGCGATCCGTAACCGTGGCGGCGACCAGGCCCTGATCGCCAAGATCGAGACGTCGGCGGCGATCGACCGCCTCGACGAGATCATCGCCGAGTGCGACGCCGTGATGGTTGCGCGGGGCGATCTCGGAGTCGAGCTTCCACCGGAACGGGTGCCGATTCTGCAGAAGAAGATCATCCGCGACGCCACCGCTGCGGGAAAGCCGGTGATCACGGCCACGCAGATGCTCGAATCGATGCGCGATGCGACGCGTCCGACGCGCGCCGAAGCCTCCGACGTGGCCAATGCCGTGATCGACGGATCGTGGGCCGTGATGCTCTCGGCGGAAACGGCCGTCGGACGGTATCCGGTCCACGCGGTCCGGATGATGGACCGCATCGCCCGCGAGGCCGAACACCTGCTGCTGCGTCAGCCGCGGCGGCGCACGCCGTGGAATGCACTGACGGTCTCGGAAGGCCTGGCCGAAGCCGGCGCCCGCATCGCGCTCGAGATCGGCGCGCGGGCACTGGTGGCCCTGACGCGCAGCGGGGCGACGGCCCGCCAGGTGGCGCGCTACCTGCTGCCGATCCCGATCTATGCCTACACGCCCTCGGAGCGTTCACTGGCCCGCATGACGCTCTTCCGCGGGATCACGCCACGGCGCCTGCGCGAGCAGCGCGGCGGACTCGAGCAGGCGATCCCCAAGATCTGCCGCGACCTCGTCACGCGGCGCGAGGCGCGTCCGGGCGATCACCTGGTGTTCCTCGGCGGGTCGCCGCGCGAGCCGCACGGCACGACGTCCCGGCTCGTCGTCCACGAGGTCCTCCGCGGCGAGGGGAGCTGAGCGCGGAGCAGGCCGCGGATCGGCGCGTGCTCAACGCGTGGCGAGCGGGAACACCAGTTCGATCAGCAGCCCGCCGTCCCGTGGCAGCCGCGCCTCGATGCGCCCGCGGTAGCGCGAGACGATCTCGCGGCAGAGGGCGAGCCCGCCGACCGGCTGCACCGGGCCTTCCCGCGCAGGCGGGCGCCGGTGAAAGAACGGATCGAACAGCTCGGCGAGGTCTCCGGGGGCGACACCGGGACCGAAGTCGCGAACCTCGATCACGACGCGCGCGGCCTCGCGCGTGACCGCCACGCGGACTCCCCTGTCGGAGTGCCCGTGGGTGACGGCGTTTTCGAACAGCTCGTCGAACACCATCCCGAGCGCATCGGCATCGGCCTCGACGGATGCGCCGACCGGCACGGGTTCGATGCGCACCACCGCGGGATCGACACGTCGCCGCGAGACGACCCGTGTCTTCGCCGCCTCGAGCAGCGCTCCCAGCTCGACCCTCGTGGCACTGGCGGACCGCTCCGCTCCGGGCGCCACCAGCAGGCTCCGTGCCTCCCGCACGGCCCCTTCGAGGCCGAGCGCCTCGCGCTCGACGCGCAGGAGCACCTCGGGACAGTCCGCCTCCGAGGCCCTGCCGATGTGCCCCTGCATCCGGGAGATGCGCTCGAGCATCGAATCGAGCGCCGCGGTCGTCGCGGACCGGCGCTGTTCTTCCCGTGCCATGCGCTCGGTGATGTCCGAAAGCACGAGGACGCTGCCGACCGGGGTCCCCGTCGGTCCGGCCGCCCGCGTGATGCGAGCCACGGCGCAGCGCTGGGCGCTGTCGTCCTCTCCGCCGAGCTGGACCGTGAAACTCGTCTCGGCTTCCGTCGACCCGAGAAAGGCGAGCCACGCGCCGCGCAGGCAGACGGGGATCGGAAGCTCGACCAGCGTCCGGCCGCGCACGCTCTGCAGCTCGACGCCGAGCATCTCCGCCGCCACGCCGTTGATCGCGACGACGCGCTCGGTGTCGTCGACGACGATCACGGCGTCGCCGAGGGCGTCGACCGTGGCACGCAGGATCTCTCGCTCACGGGCCACGAGTTCGGCCTTGACGGTCAGCTCGGCACGGAGATCGAGGACGCCGCGACCGTCCTGGATCGTGATCAGGCGCAGGTCGGCGCCGAACGGAACGACGCGGATCTGCGCCGGAAAGCTCTCGCCTTCGGGCGTGAACAGCTCGGTCTCGAGTTCGCTCCGGGCTTCACGGACCGCCTCGAGGAGACGGAGCCCCTCGGCCTCGTCGGCATAGGGACCGGCCAGGACGGAAAGGCTCCGACCTCGCCAGGCCTCGGCCTGCTCTCCCCTGAAGAGGCGGGCGAACGTCCCGTTGGCCCAGATCAGACGGCCGGTCGCGTCCGAGACGAGGACGGCGGAGGGCAGGGCGTCGACCAGTTCGCTGATCAGGAACCGGCCGACGGTGGTGTCCGCGGCCCCCGGACCGTACGGCACGCCCGCGTCGGGGCGACGGGATCGACCCGACGCGTCATGCGGCCGGCGGTGACGGTCATCCGAAGGCACGTGTCACCTCGGTCAGCGCGGGGGGACTGTCCTCACCGGGCGATTACAGCACGGTCCTGCGAGCTGATGGTTTCGGAATCAGCCGCATCGGACCGAATTTAACCGAGACTTCATGTTTGTGGCGAACAGAACACAAAAGAATCGCCCGGAGCGGCCGCCTCGGGGGGCCGCGGCGAATCCCGCTTGATCCACGGCACGCTCCGGCGGATCGTTGGCGCAGACCAGGGCCGCAAGCGCCCGGGGAGAGGGTGGCATGGGGCAGACCAGCACGACGACGGGCCGACACCGGGGCGGCCGGCTCGCGGCGGCCGTCGTCATCCTCCTCGTGGTCACCTTCGTCGTTCTGGCCTGGCCGAGACGCTGGTTCAACGACGACGCGTTCATCACGTTCCGCTACGGGCAGAACATCGCCGGGGGGCACGGCTTCGTCTGGAACATCACCGACCCGGTGCCGATCGAGGGCAGCACCTCGCTCGGCTGGACCCTGCTCTCGGCGCTGACCGAGGCGCTTCACGGGAATCCGCTGGTCGTCTGCCAGCTCGTCGGCCTGGCCGCCGGGGTCGTGGGTCTCGTCGCCGTCTGGCGGGGCGGCCTGCGCCTCGGGACTCCAGCGGCCTGGGCCATCGCCGCGCCTGCCCTGCTGGCAGGGCACCGCCAGTACGTGCTCTGGTCGGTCTCCGCGATGGAGACGCGGGTGGCGACAGTACTCGCGCTGCTGGGCACGCTGGCGCTCGTGGCCGAGGTCACCTCGTCCGCGCGACGGCGACCGTGGAGCGGGCTGGCCTTTCTCCTGGGCTCGATCGTGCGACCGGAAACTCCCCTGCTCCACGCTGCCGGAGGACTCGGGCTGCTGCTCGCGAAGCCGTCGCGGGAAACGCTGCGTCGCGTGGCCCTTTCCGGCGGAATCCACGCAGCCGGACTGATCGCACTGACCGGCTGGAGACTGGCGACCTTCGGGAAGCCTCTCCCCAACCCGTTCTACGTCAAGGTCGGCGGCCTGCAGTGGGCGCGCGGCTGGACCTATCTGCTCGAGTTCCTGGATCAGTACCACGCGATCCTCTGGGGGCTCCCGTTCGTCGTCGCCCTGTGGGTGCTGCTCCGGCGGCGCGATCCACTCGCTGCCGCCATCACGACGCAGATCGTCGCCATCACGGTCTGGATCGTCGCCATCGGAGGTGGGCGCTGGGAGTTCCGGTTCTTCGACTGGATCCTCCCCGCCTGGGCGATGCTCGTTGCCTTCGGGCTGTTCTCGCTGGCGTCTCCCGCCGGAGCGGATCGCCGGCGGGCGCTCGCCCGGACGTTCCTCGCCGGCGGGCTCGCCGCGGCGCTCGTCGTCGCACAGACATCGACGCTGTTCCAGCGTTTCCGCAGTTTCGACACGATGATGTCGGTCGAGGCCCTCCATGCCGCGGGACGGGCCATGCTCGTCGATGGCATGAAGCTCGCCGAGATCCTCGGTCCCGAGGATCGGATCGCCACCGGCTGGGCCGGCGCCGTTCCATACGCGACGCGGGCCTGGCACTTCGATCCCTGGGGGCTGAATCACCCGGACGGAGGCGACTGGCCGTTCGACCCGGTGGGTGTGCTGTTCCACCAGCGTCACGCCACTTGGGAGATGCTCGAGGAGGCCGACGTCTTCTTCGTCGACATCTTCAACCAGTTCCTCTACCGCCGGCCGGCCCCGCCGCGCGCGCTGCTGGGAAAGCTCAGACCCTGGGCCAGGGACGGGTCGATCGTCTACTGCATCGAGTTGCCGGGCCGGCGGGCCCCCTGGTACTGGATCTTCGCGTCGCCCCAGTCGCGCGAGACGATCGACCGCTGGCTCGAACGCCACGACTTGCGCCTGGTTTACGCCCTCCCGCTACTCGTGGGCCCCCTCGAACGGGCGCGACCGGAACTCCGTTCCGGCTCCGCGAAAGGGCGTTTCCGGAGCGCCCCGGGCCGGTTGCAAGGCCGGCGGAATTGATCCTAGACTGCTCGCCGTAAAGGCTCGAGGTGTCCTGACGTCCGGATCATCCGTGCAGGGCTCCGCCCGGTCGTTCGGGTGACGGTCCCAGCAGTCCTGCTGCTCGCTGCATTCCATCCGCACTGACGGTACTCGAGAGCAAGGCTGAGTCGGAGACGGCTCGAGGAGTGTTTCGATGAGCAAGACCATCTACGTGGGGAACCTTCCGTTCAGTGCGAGCGAGGACGAGGTGCGCGAACTCTTCGCGGCGCACGGCGACGTGCTCTCGGTCAAGCTGATCAGCGACCGCGAGACCGGACGTCCGCGCGGCTTCGGCTTCGTCGAGATGGACGAGGACGCTGCAGCGGGTGCCATCCAGGCGCTGGACGGATCCACGATGGGCGGTCGCAGCCTTCGCGTCAACGAGGCGCGGGAGCGCGGAGATTCACGCGGCCCCCGTCGGGGCGGTGGGGGCGACCACGGCCGCTACTGACGCGGGACCGACCACGAGACCAGCGGCGGCGGGGTGCGGAGCGCCCCGCCGCCGGTCTTTATCCGGGCAGCAACCGATGAAGCGCGGTCAGTCCCGCGTGACGGCGACCCTGGGCACCGCGGCGTGGATGCGCGAGACGACCTCGTAGTGGATCGTCCCGGACCACTCCGCGAGCTGCTCGGCCCGGATCTCCTCCTGCCCGCAGCGTCCGAGCAGCGTCACCGCCTCGCCGGCCTGCACTCCCGGAACGTCGGTGACGTCGACCATCATCATGTTCATGCAGATGCGGCCGGCGATCGGCGCCCGCACACCGCGGACCAGCACGTGTCCCCGGCCCGAGATGCTCCGGTCGTATCCCTCGTAGTAGCCGAGCGGGAGCACGGCGATGCGGGACGGGCGCGTCGCACGCCACGTGCGCCCGTAGCCGACGTAGGCACCTGCC
>JAJRXN010000562.1 GCA_024276295.1 Acidobacteriota bacterium | reverse complement strand
TGTCGTCGCAGTCGCCCTGGCACTCGGAGGTGCCGTCGCCGTCGTCGTCGGTCTCGTCGGCGGGGACGGTCGGCCAGTTGGGGTCGTTGCAGTCGTTGTTGACGCCGTCGCAGAGCTGCGGCGCTCCGGGATAGACGTCGGGGTTGGCGTCGTCGCAGTCGCCCTGGCACTCGGAGGTGCCGTCGCCATCGTCGTCGGTCTCGTCGGCGGGGACGGTCGGCCAGTTGGGGTCGTCACAGTCGTTGTTGACGCCGTCGCAGACCTGCGGGGCTCCCGGATAGACGTCGCCGTTGTTGTCGTCGCAGTCGCCCTGGCACTCGGAGGTGCCGTCGCCGTCGTCGTCGGTCTCGTCAGCGGGGACGGTCGGCCAGAGAGGATCGTCACAGTCGTTGTTGACGCCGTCGCAGAGCTGCGGCGCTCCGGGATAGACGTCGGGGTTGTTGTCGTCGCAGTCGGCACAGGCGGCGACACCGTCGTTGTCACCGTCCTGGGACGTGCCGGGCTGGTACAGCCCGCCGGACCGCAGGAGGGTCCCGCCGAGACCGCCCCAGACGATCATCTCGCTGTCGTCCCAGACCAGGCCGTGCCGGTGACGGGCCGCCGGAGCGTCGAGCAGGCTGGTCGGGGCCCAAGTGTCGGCCGCCGGATCGTAGCGTCCGCCGCTCGCGAGGCTTCCGCCGCCGAGACCGCCCCAGACGATCATCTCGCTGCCGGACCAGACCGCGCGGTGGTAGTAGCGCGCCGTCGGAGCCCCGGCGGAAGTCAGGGGCGACCACGCGTTGGCGGCCGGATCGTAGCGTCCGCCATCGCCGAGCTGGCCCGCACTGCTGAAGCCGCCCCAGACGATCATCTCGCTGCCGGTCCAGACCGCGGTGTGGAACGAGCGGGCGGGGGGGGCTCCGGTCGTGGGGAGCGCCGTCCAGCTGTCGGTCGTCGGATCGTAGCGGCCTCCGTTGTTGCGGTAGGAGTGGTTTCCGCCTTCTCCGCCCCAGATGATCATCTCGCTGCCGGTCCAGACCGCGGTGTGCCATGCGCGGATCGCGGGTGCGCCGGTCTTGGTCGTCGGTTGCCACGAATCGGATGCCGGGTCGTAGCGCCCGCCGCTGTTGCCCGGGATCGTGCTGTCCACGCCGCCCCAGACGATCATCTCGGTCCCGGTCCATACCGCCGTGTGGGAATGTCGCGGCGCCGGGGCGCCGGTCAGCGTCACCGGTTGCCAGGCGTCCGTCACGGGGTCGTACCGTGCGCCGTCATCGAGGCGGGTTTCCCCCTGGCGCCCGCCCCAGACGATCATCTCGGTCCCCGTCCAGACCGCCGTGTGATCCCGACGGGGAGACGCCGTGCCGACGCTGGAGAGCAGTCGCCAGGAGTCGAGGACCGGGTCGTAGGCCCCTCCATCGTCCAGGTCGGCGGCCTCGATTCCGCCCCAGACGATCATCTCGGTTCCCGTCCAGACCGTCGTGTGTCGCTCCCGCGGCCCCGGACCGTCGCCAACCGTGGTCGGGCTCCAGGAGTCGAGCGACGGATCGTATCGTCCGCCGTCGTCGAGCTGTCCAGTGCCCGAGTTCCCGCTCCAGACGATCATCTCCGAGCCGGACCAGACGGCGACGTGGTCACGCCGGGCACCCGGTGCACCGAGAGTCGGCAGGGCCCGCCACGCGTCGCTCGCGGGGTCGTAGGCGCCTCCGGTTGCCGTGACCGCGCCGTCACTGGACGTCTCCCCGCCCCAGACGATCATCTCGGCCCCGCTCCAGACGGCGGTGTGGAAGCGGCGTCCGGATGGCGCCGCCGTCGTCGTGACCGGGGTCCACGCATCGCTCGCCGGGTCGTAGCGCGCGCCGGTCGCGAGGTAGCCGCTGCTGCTCGTGCCGCCCCAGACGATCATCGCCGCCCCGCTCCACACGGCCGTGTGGAACCACCTGGGGGCGGGGGCGTCGAGCGCCGGCAGGGGACTCCATGTCCCCGTCGCGGGGTCGAACCGGGCGCCGTCGCCCAGGCCCGCGCCGAGGTGCCGTCCGCCCCAGACGATCATCTCGGTCCCCGACCAGACCGCCGTGTGGTCCTTGCGAATCGACGGGGCGCCACCGGTGGGCAGCGGGCTCCAGGTGTCCGCCACGGGGTCGTACCGCGCGCCGTCCCGTACGTCCTCGAACAGCTCGTTCTCGCCGCCCCAGACGATCATCTCGGTCCCGGTCCAGACCGCGGTGTGGTGCGAGCGCGCGGTCGGGGCGCCGGTCGTGGCGAGCGGCCGCCAGGTGTTCGAGGCCGGATCGTACGCGGCGCCGTCACCGAGCGGATCTCCGTCGATCCCGCCCCAGACGATCATCTCGCTGCCGGTCCAGACCGCCGTGTGCCACGATCGGGGGGAGGGAGCCCCGGCGTCCGGCAGCGGTGTCCAGGCGTCGAGCACCGGGTCATAGCGTCCTCCGGTGTCGAAGCTCGGACCGGCCCGCCCACCCCAGACGATCATCTCCGTTCCGGTCCAGATCGCGGTGGCCCCTTCACGGGGGTCCGGAAGAGCGCCGAGGACGCCGGCCCGCCAGCTCTCGTCGCAGACCCCGTCGGTGCCGGGCGCCGCCGGTGCGGGAGAACTCCCCGTCGCATCCGCAGAGAAAGTGCCGTCGGGCGCGTCGCCTGGAGGACCGGGCTCCTCGCGGTGCGCGTTCCACCACTGGTCGAACGGCAGCGCAGGCGCCGTGTATCGCATCACCTCGACGACGCCGGACGGCAGACGCTCGACTACGCGCTCGAAGACCGCGAATCCCGGCGTGCGATGGATCGGGCCCGGCGAGTCGCCGGGGCCCCAGCGGCCCTCGATTCGCTGCCAGTCGGCCGGGCTGGCGATCTCGACGACGTGGCCGTCTTCGGGGGCGGGCTCGCGGACCAGCCAGGCCGGGACATACCGGACGCGATGCGCGCGGACCTCGTCTGCCGGCTCCCGCCCCGCGAGAAGCGCCTCGCGCACTGGCGCGAGCCGCGACACGGCGGCACGCCAGCGCCCGGGATCCCTGCGCCAGAACGCGTGCAGGAGTCTCCGGACGAGCCGGGGGCGGGCCATCGTTTCGAGGATCGCGGTGCGATCATGCCCGAGAGCCGCCTCGAGCCTGGCGAGCCGGGCGGGCATCCGCGTGTTCGCGCGGATCGCCGACCATTCCCGCTCCAGCGCCGGACCGCCGAGCGCGCGGCCGCGCGCCTCGAGGAACCGCTCCATCGCGGCCTCTTCGGCGAGCTGTCGCTGCACGACCGTCGTGTCGGGGGCCTGTCCACCGCGCCAGCGGGCGCGCTCGGACTCGACCTCGAGCCTCCAGCGCAGCTTCGTCGCGGTGTCCGGCGGTTCCGCCGCCAGGACGGGCAGGGCCGCACCGAGGAGGAGCAGCGCGGTGCAGCACGACGCGAGCATCCCGCGACCCGGCGGACGAGTCGGGCGACGCCTGGAGCTTGCCGAAGGGTTCATGTCCTGCGGGTCCTCCGCCGGGCGGGGCGGATCGCCGGCACCCCCTCCCGCGCTCTCCGGGCCGCGACGAGTCGCGTTTCGGATTGGCAGTCCGCCCGAACGTACGGCCAAAAGGCCCGGGCGCAACCGTCGGACGCCATCGCCCGGAGCCGGTCCGTCCGGTAGGCTTTCTGCCCGTCCGACAGCCCGTTCCCGGAGGCGAGCGCCGTGTCCCGACCCCGCATCCTGGTCACGAACGACGATGGCATCCGCGCCGCGGGCCTGGCCGCCCTGGCGGAGGCCCTCGCGGCGTCCGGGGCGGAGGTGACCGTCGTGGCACCGGATCGCGAACAGTCCGCCGCGTCGCACGCGATGACCATCCGCAGCCCGCTGCGGATCGCCCAGGTCGGCGCCGGCTGGTATGCCGTGGAAGGTACGCCGACCGACTGCGTCAACCTCGGCGTGTTTCATCTGCTCGGCGAGCCACCCGCGCTCGTCGTCTCGGGCATCAACGCCGGCTACAACCTCGGCGAAGACGTGACGTACTCCGGCACCGTGGCGGGGGCCCTCGAGGGCCGCATTCTCGGCATTCCGAGCATCGCGGTCTCGAGCACGGCCGATGCGACGGATCGGACGCTGCGCTCGGCGGCCCGGGTGGCGGCGCGGCTGGCTGAGAGGGTGATCGAGCGCGGCCTGCCGGCCGACAGCCTGCTCAACGTCAACGTGCCGCCCGACGCGCGTGGCCTCCGGCTGACGCATCAGGGGCGCCGCGACTTCCGGCAGGGCCTGATCGAACGCCGTGATCCGAAGGGCCGCGAGTACTACTGGATCGGGCTCGCGCCGTCGGAGTGGGAGCCCGACCCGGGGGCGGATCATGCGGCGGTCGGTGAGGGCATCGTGTCGGTCACGCCACTGCACTCCGACATGACCTGCCACCGCGCGATTCCGGTCCTCGCCGAATGGGCACTCGAGGACGTGATGGCCGACGAGGATCCCCGTTGAAGCGCTCCGCGCCGGGGGCCGCGCTGCGGCGGCTGGTGGACGGCCTGCGACAGGCCGGGATCCGCAGTGAGGAGGTTCTGGCCGCCATCGGGCGCGTTCCACGACACGAGTTCGTGCCGGAGCCGATCCGGTTCCGCGCCTACGAAGACGTGCGGCTGCCGATCGGCCTCGGGCAGACGATCAGCCAGCCCTGGACGGTCGCCAGGATGTGCGAACTCGCGGGGGACATCGACGGACGGAGAGTGCTCGAGATCGGGACCGGATCGGGGTACCACGCGGCCGTGCTGGCCGAACTCGGTGCGATCGTCTTCTCGCTCGAGCGACACGGCGCGCTGGCGGCCGCGGCGGCACGCACCCTGCGTCGCCTCGGCTACCTGCAGGTCAGCGTCAAGCAGTTCGACGGCACGTACGGGTGGGCCGCCGAGGCGCCGTATGCCGCGATCATCGCCACGGCGGCGGGACCGGCGATCCCCGGGACGCTCGTCCGCCAGTTGGCCGAGGGCGGACGGCTCGTGCTTCCGGTCGCCGAGGAACGGGCGCAGCGACTGGTCCGTGTCACGCGGCTCTCGGACGGAGGCGTCGAGCGCGAGGACTGCGGGCCGGCATCCTTCGTTCCGCTGATCGGGCGATTCGGGTACCGGCGTCGCGGAGAGGGAAACTGCAGCGGTCGGAACGAGCCGCTTTGACAGTCCCGGGATGCTCGGCTAGTCTCCCGCATCGCCGTCAGGCGCCGGAAGGGCGTCGGTCCGCGGCACTGTCGATCGAGGTCGGGGCGTAGCGCAGCCTGGTAGCGCACTTGCTTCGGGAGCAAGGGGTCCCCGGTTCAAATCCGGGCGCCCCGACCACTTCTTCTCCGCTCTCCCTGAAGATAAGGGGCCTTCGGTCAGCCCGAACCGGCCGTCTGATCGCGGTCGCGCGACCCGTCTCCCGTCGAGCCGATCCTGATCATGCCGGCCGAACCGGCGAGCCCGAGCACGAAGGCCCCGGCGGCCCAGGCGATCTCGCGCGCATCCTGCGGCAGGCGGTTCGGGGCGGTGGCGATCCGGACCTCGAGCTTGACCTCGCCGTGCCGGTCACGGACGAGCGCGCCGCGATCGACCTCCTTGAACGGCCAGAGCACCCAGAGCGAACCGAGCAGCAGGCCGATCAGGAACGCCAGCGTCGTCGAGCGGGCCCGGGCGAGCAGCCAGTGCAGGAGCCGCGCGAACAGCAGCAGTCCGACGACCATGCCGCCGGCGAGCATCAGCAGCCAGAACAGGGCCGGAAAGTCGAGGCGGCCCTCGGCCAGGCCGCGCTGCAGGCCGGTCAACTTGCCGATCACGTTCTGGTACTGCCCGAGGACGAGCAGCACGTAGGAACCCGAGATCCCGGGCAGGATCATCGCGCTGACCGCCAGGGCGCCCGACAGGGCGGCGATCAGCGGGTGGTCCGACCCGTCCAGGGCGCCGGGGAACATCAGCGAGAGTCCGACCGTCAGCGCGATGCCCGGAAGCACCGCGAGCAGCCGCACGCCCCGTCGATCCATCATGCGCCACGGGATCGCCAGGGACGGCAGGATCAGGCCGATGAAGAACGCCAGCGTCGGCGTGTGGTGCCTTGCCAGCAGGTATTCGATGGCGAAGGCCCCGGCGAGGATCGCGGCGAGCGCGCCGGACGCGAGCAGGGCGAGAAACGCGCCATCGATCCGGCGCCACTCGGCGCGGAGAGGGGCGAGGCGCCCGGCCGGGCCGCCACGAGCGGCAGCCAGCACGGCCCCGGCGGTCCGGGGGCCGATCGAGTGGATCGCGGCGACCATGCGGTCGAAGATGCCGAGGATCAGCGCGAAGGTGCCGCCGGACACGCCCGGGATGATGTTCGCGATGCCGATCAGCGCGCCCTTGACGAGCGTGTGCGGGACATCCAGTGCGGCTCTGCGGTGCCGGCCTTCGTGGTGGGTCACCGTGGGATCTCCGGACCGGTCCCTCTCGGCCGGCGCAGCGCATTATTCCGCATGCCGGCGTCAGGTGCCCGGGCAGGGCGGCTCGAGCCGGCGCACGGCGAAGACGACCGCCGCGGCGGACGCGGCGAGGACACCCGCGAGCACGAGGCAGGACACCCAGGTGGCAGGCGGCGATGCGGCGATGCCGACGACGGGAGCGGTCTGGGTCCCGAGGGGCAGGAAGCTCTTGACGTACCAGGAAACCGTCAGCCGCTTGAGTGTCACCGGAAGCAGCGGGCGCAGCCACTCGAGGACGAAGAGCAGCAGGCCCGCTGAAACCGGCCGCCGGACCAGGAGGCCGAGAGCGAAGAAGACCGCGCCGTAGGTGGCCGTGGCCAAAGTCACGACCAGCAGGAACCCGGCGGCCTGTCCCGGGCCCGGGCCGGCGAGCAGGTAGTCGAGGCCGGCCCCGAGATCGCCGGACAGGTACGCGAGCGCGAGCGCGGCCAATGTGCTCGCCGAGAAGACCAGCGTCACGGCGACGAGCGATGCGAGGTACTTTCCCGCCATGTACAGCTCGCGCCGGATCGGTGTCAGGAACGCGTAGTGCAGGGTGCGCTGCTCGAGTTCCCGCCGGACCAGCCCCCCGAAGGCCAGCAGACAGGCGATGAACAGGAAGAACCGTACCACGACGGTCTCCACGAACCCCGCGAACTCGACCATCGAGCGACCCGGCCCCTTCGCGCTGCCGAAGAGAAGGGCAAGGAACCAGGGGAGTACGGCGAGCAGGGCCAGCAGGGTCACGCTCAGCGCGTGTCGGCTCAGCAGCACGCGCGGCAGCTCGAGCCGCGCGACGGCGAGCACCTGGCGCAGGCGCAGTCCCGCCGAGGGGGGTGGCAGGGGATGGCCGGTTCCGGTGCGCATCAGCCGGCCTCTCCGGAGCCGGATACGAGGTAGTTGTAGATCGCCTGGATGTCCTCGTCGGCCGGCAGGATCGTCTCGATCTCGACACCGTCATCGACGACGATCCGTTCCAGTGCGAGGTGCAGTGCATCCGCGTCGCGGCTTGCGACGACGAAACCGGCCCGGTCGGGGTGGATCCGGACTTCGACGACGTCTTCGAGTTCCAGGAGCCGGGCGGCGAGACGGGGGGCGCGGGAACAGCGGACGAGCACCTGAAGCGGATGCGTCGTCAGTTCCTCGCGCATGTCGCGCACCGCGCCCTCCGCGACGACGAAGCCGTCGTTCATCAGCACCACCGCGTCGGAGACGATGTCGACCTCGTGCAGGATGTGACTCGAGATCAGCAGCGTGCGGTTCTCGGCGGCCAGGTCCCGGAACAGACCGAGGATCTCCGCCCGTGCGAGCGGATCGAGACCGTTGAGGGGTTCGTCGAGAATCAGCACGTCGGGATCGTGCGCGATGGCCTGGGCCAGCTTGATCCGCTGGCGCATCCCCTTGCTGTATCCGGCGACCCGTCGCCCGCAGGCCTCGGCGAGACCGACGCGGGAGATCGCGCGCAGGGCGAGGTCGCGGGCCCGCGAGCGGCCGAGGCCGGCAGCCAGCAGGTAGCGCATCACGAATCCGATACCGGTCAGGCCGGGCGGAAAGGCGTCGACCTGCGCGCAGTAGCCGAGTCGCCGCATCAGCAGCTCCGGATCGTCCGGCGGATGACCGAGAACGCGGACCGAGCCGTCGCTGGGGCGGATCAGGCCGGTGACCAGGTTCATCAGGGTCGTCTTGCCGGATCCGTTGGGTCCGACGAGCCCGGTGATTCCGGGCCCGATCTCGAGCGTGACGTCGCTGATCCCGAGCACGTCGCCATAGAACCGGGAGACGCCGTCGAGCACGATCACGGGCCGGGCCCCGCTGCTGCCGGTCACCGGACGATCCTCACCGGCCGGATGCGCCGGTCGAGCACGACCACCGCCGCCGCACACCACGCGAACCAGGAGACCCCGGCCGCGAAGGGCGACAGCCCGGTGGTCACCGGATCGCCGAACATCGCCTGGTACAGCGTCCTGACTACGGCGGAAAGGTCGATCAGCAGTCCCTCGTCGATGCCGGCGATGGCGGCGACGCCGCGCCCGGCGGCCGCCGAGGCCAGGAACAGCGCGAAGAACAGAGCCCGGCCCCAGGTGCGTGATCCGGCGATCGTCGTCGATGCGAGGGACAGCAGGCAGATCACGGCGATCCAGCACCAGGAGGCGGCAAGCAGTGCCCCCGCGATGCGCAGGTTGCCTGTCAGCCATGTCGTTCCCGACAGCGACGTCTTGAACAGGACGAGCAGCAGTCCCGGAACCCATGTCAGCGCGGAGAGCAGGAGGGCGGGCATGGCGAGCTTGCCGGCGATGTAGGTCCAGCGTCCGAGCGGACGCGCGAGGATCAGTGGCAGGGCCCCTGCCGCCAGTTCGTCGGCGATCATAGCCGGACCGACCAGCAGACCGACGACGAAGGCGAAGCGGCTCTGGCCCTCGAGAAAGTAGCGGAACGTCGTGCGGTCGATCTCGAAGCCGCGGAGGATCTGTCCGACCTGTCCGAGCTGGGACGCCCGGGCGTCGATGTAG
>JAJRXN010000084.1 GCA_024276295.1 Acidobacteriota bacterium | reverse complement strand
GTCTTCTTCTTCGTGGCCTTCTTCTTCGCGACCTTGCGGCGTGCGGTGGTCTTCTTCTTCGCCGCCTTGCGGGCCGCCTTCTTCTTCGTCACCTTCCTTTTCGTGGTCTTCTTCTTCGCGGTCTTCTTTCGCGTCGCGGGCTTGCGACGCGCCGGCTTGCCGGTCTTCTTCTTCGCTTTCCTGATGGCCATCGTGATTCTCCTCGCTCACCTCGCGGGAATGCGTCCTGCGCGCGGGGCTTGCTGGGCCACGCCGCCAGGCAGGATCATACCAACCTGCGGAGGATCGATGGGACGCAAGACGACGTGGAGTGCCTGGCAACGGCGGCGCGGGCGCCGCCTCGGGGGCCTGTCCGTGCTGGTGCTGGTGTTGCTGGCCGGCTGCGCCGGAGGGGAGCATCGACCCGGGGCGGGCGAGAGGAGCCGCGACGAGGGAGCCCCGCCCACCGCCGCGCCGCCGGCGCGCAACCTGATCGTGATCCTCGTCGACACCTGGCGGTTCGACGCGGCCGGGTTCGCCGGCGCGAAGCGGGCGCTGACGCCGGAACTCGATCGCTGGGTCCGCAGCGGCGTCGTCTTCGAACAGGCGACCACGCCGTCCGGATGGACCAGGCCGGCCGTCGTGAGCCTGATGACCGGGCTCTATCCGGCGACCCACGGCGTGCAGGACAAGGATCACGTCGCTCCCGGCGAGCTGACGACCCTGGCCGAGGTGCTCTCGGCCCGGGGCTACCGCACGGCCGCGTTCGTCACCAACTACGCGGCATCGGCCGACTTCGGCCTGGGCCAGGGCTTCGACAGCTTCCGGTTCTTCGAGCCCGAAAAGGCCCCGCGCCCCGTCCCGAAACGCAAGTACTGGTCGATTCCGGAGATCGATCCCGAGGTGTCGGCGTTCCTCGAGGCGCCGCCCGCCGAGCCGTTCTTTCTCTACGTCCACACCACCGACCCGCACTGGCCGTACGTGCCGCCACCGGAGTACCGCCTGTTCGGGACCGACCCCCGCGCCCTCTACGACGGCGAGGTCCGCATGACCGACCGCTTCGTCGCCTCCTGGCTCGAGCGCCTGCGCCGGTCGGGGCTGCTCGAGCGTTCGGTGGTCGTGCTGACCGCCGACCATGGCGAGGAGTTCTTCGAGCACGGCGGCAACGGGCACGGCACGACGGTCTTCGAGGAGTGCATCCGCGTGCCCCTCGTCGTCTGGGCTCCCGGGCTGCCGGCCGGCCGGAGAACGGCGCAGGTCTCCCTGACGGATCTCGCCCCCTCGCTGCTCGAGGCCGCACGGATCCCCCGTCCCGCCGGTTTCGCCGACCAGGGCCGTTCCTTCTGGCCGGTAGCGATGGGCGTCGCTCCCGAAGACGGCTGGTCCTGGTCCTACAGCGAGTTGGTCTATCCGGACAAGGGCGTGGCGTTCGCCTACCGCGAAGGCCCCGACAAGGTCGTGCGGATCGTGCACGACAAGACCGGCCGCAAGGACATCTCCTACCTGTTCCGCGTCTCCGAGGATCCGTTCGAGCAGGACGATCTCAAGGCCCGCGAGCCCGGGCGGTTCCACGAGCTGCTGGCCCGGATGGACGCGATCCGCCGCGAGCACGTCAGCCGGGCGCTGGAACCCGAACGGCGCGAACTCGAGGGGCGGGCCCGCGAGCGCATGAAGGGCCTGGGGTACGTCCAGTAGGGTCGCTGCGAGC
>JAJRXN010000561.1 GCA_024276295.1 Acidobacteriota bacterium | reverse complement strand
GTTCGGCGCACGGATTCGAACCCGTCACTGGCCGGCACGCGTCTGGCGCGGCAGGAGGCGATCCGCTACCGCGCCCGCGACGGCCTCGTGATCGAGGGGTTGCTGATCCACCCGCTGGAGCGCGAACGCGATGCCCGCGTCCCGCTGATCGTCGTCGTCCACGGCGGTCCGGAATCGCACTACTCGAACGGCTGGCTGACACGCTACGCGAGCCCCGGCCAGGTGCTCGCCGCCCGCGGCTACGCCGTCTTCCATCCCAACTACAGAGGCAGCACGGGGCGCGGGATCGCGTTCTCGAAACTCGACCAGGCCGACTACGCGGGCCCCGAATTCGACGACCTAGTCGACGGCGTCCGGCATCTCGTCGGGCTCGGACTGGTGGACGAGAAGAAGGTCGGCGTGACCGGTGGATCGTACGGCGGGTTCGCCACGGCCTGGTGCTCGACGGCGCTGACCGAACACTTCGCCGCCGGCGTGATGTTCGTCGGCATCTCGGACCACATCTCGAAGTTCGGCACGACCGAGATCCCCCACGAGATGTACATGGTCCACGCGCGCAAGCACCCGTGGGAGGACTGGAAGTTCTTCGAGCGGCGCAGCCCTCTGCGCCACGTGGAAAAGGCCCGCACGCCGCTGCTGATCCTGCATGGCAAGCAGGACACCCGCGTCCCGCCGAACCAGTCGCGGATCCTGTATCGCTACCTCAAGACGCTCGGCAAGGTCCCGGTGCGGCTCGTGCTCTACCCGGGCGAGGGGCATGGCAACCGCCGCGCCGCCGCGCGGCTCGACTACGCGATGCGGCTGGTGCGCTGGATGGACCACTACCTCAAGGGCCCTGGTGGCGAGCCGCCGCCCCCCGGACTCCCGGACCTGGCGGAGCGGCTGTCGGGCGACGAGGAGGAATAGCGCGGCGCGGCGGGCACCGGGCGTAACCGCCGGCGCCCGGACCGCATCGAGACTGGAGCGGGAACCGAGGACGAACAGAATGCCGATCTACGAGTTTCGCTGCTGTCGCTGCGGGCGGGTGTTCGAGGCGCTGCGCAGCGTCGACCAGGGGCCGGACGGGCTCTCCTGCCCCGACTGCGGTGCCGGGCAGCTCGAACAGATCTGGTCGACGTTCGCGGCGGGAGGCTCTGCCGGCGGCGACGCGGCGGCCGGGAGCTGCCCGTCGGGCGGCGGGTGACGGATCTGACCGCGGGCCGGTCCGGCCCGCATGCATGCGCGGAACCCGCTGTCGGTCCCGACGGGATCGGGGCATGATGATCTCCGTGTGTCCGCGAATCCTGCCCGAGGACCCGCAGCCGCGCGGGGGGCTCCCGCGCGCGCTCGCGGAGGGTTCGACATGAAGGCGAGGACGATCCTGGTATCCATCCTGCTCCCGCTCGGAGCGCTGGCTGCAGCATGCCAGGCTCGGCAGCAGCCACCCGCGGAGCAGAACGAGGCCGTGACGACGGACGACGCCGGCGGCGAGACGGGCGAGCAGCTCGCCGCGAAGAAGGCGGCTCTGGAACGCCAGCTGGCCGAACTCGAGCAGAAGGAACGCGCCCTGGCCGCCGAAAAGGCTCCCGCCGGAGCGCCAGCGCCGACGCCCAGGCGAGCACCGCAGCCCGGAAGCCACCCCCCCGCCCCGGCCGAGGAGCACGCCCCGGCTCAGGCGCCGCCCCCGGCCCCCCCCGCGCCGGAAGTCGTCTCCGTGACGGTTCCAGCCGGCACCGAGCTGGACCTCGAGATCACGACCCCGCTGTCGAGCGAGACGAGCCAGCCGGGTGACGGCTTCGCCGCCCGGGTCGTCGCCGATGTCGTCGTCGACGGAAAGAGCGTGATTCCTGCCGGCACGGTCGTCGAGGGGTTCGTCAGGGACGTGCAGTCGACCTCCAAGAAGATCGGCGGCACGGCACGGCTCGAACTCGACTTCGATCGCATCGTGCTGCCGAACGGCGAGACGTCCGCGGTCCAGATGGCGTTCGTCGCCGCCGGAAGGAGCCAGTCCGGCAAGGACGCCGCCACCATCGGCGGTGCGGCCGCCGGCGGTGCGCTGCTCGGTCGCCTGCTCAAGAAGAAGGACAAGTCGAAAGGAACGCTGATCGGCGCGCTCCTCGGCGGCGCGATCGGCGCGGCGATCGCCGCCAACAATCCGGGCGACCCGGTGGAGATTCCCGAGGGCACGGTCCTGCCGGTCCGGCTCGAGGATCCGCTGTCGGTCACGCTGGTCGACGGGCGGCCCACGTTCTCCGGCACCGCGACGGACCGCACGGCGACGTCCCCGTAGCGGCCGGGCTTGCCAGGCCGATTCTCGATGGAGCGGTCGTCATGAAGAATCGGCGCCCCAAGGGGCGCCGCTACGGGACGATCCGCCATCGCGACCCCGCCGTTGCGCAACGATCCCCACCCCGCCGTCCCCGTAGCGGCGGGGCTTGCCCCGCCGATTCTGCCTTGTGCGCGCACGCCCGCGCGCACGCGCAGCGGGCTTGCCCCGCCGATTCCGGATAGAGGGGTTCCCATGCAGAATCGGCGCCCCAAGGGGCGCCGCTACGG
>JAJRXN010000560.1 GCA_024276295.1 Acidobacteriota bacterium | reverse complement strand
GCGGCCGCGGCGCGTGACGTACGTCAGCACCACGTCGTGGGTCTTCGTCGGCGGTTCGGCATCGAGCCGCTGCTTGAGCGCGACCAGGTCCGGGTGCAGCCGGAGCTGGAGGATCGAGTAGACCCGCGTGCCGTACTCCTGCTCGAGGGCCTCGAGCTGGTCGAGGTTCCAGGGGTTGATCACGAGCGGCTTCTCGCACAGCGCCACCGCACGGGTCCGCAGCGCGAGCCGGATGTGGGCGTCATGGAGGTAGTTCGGCGTGCAGATGCCGATCACGTGGACCCGCTCGTCCTCGCCGCGCCGGCGCAGCTTCTCGAGATGGCGGTCGAAGCGTTCGATCTCGGTGAAGAACCGGCACCCCGGAAACCAGCGATCGAGCACGCCGACGTTGTCGGAGCGGTCGCAGGCGGCGACCAGCGTGTTGCCGGTGTCGTGGATCGCCTGCATGTGCCGTGGGGCGACGAAACCGGCGGCGCCGATCAGCGCGAAGTTCTTCGACACGTCGGGTCTCTCCTGCCGCCGGAGCGGTGGCCCCGGCCGGCGGTCGTGCGGGCGGCCCGCACTCTCACGTTATGTCACGGGCGCTGCGGACTCCAGCGGGCGGCGTCCTGCGCCCGAGCGGGCGCACGCCGGACAGGGCGAACAGCGCGACGAGGAACAGACCCGCCCCGACGAACACCCCCAGCGCGCGGACGTCGCGCCAGACGGTCATCGTCAGCCCGAGCGCCGCGACGACGGCCGTCGCCGCGTAGAGCGCCAGCACGGCGGCGCGGTGGGGCAGGCCCCGTTCGAGCAGCTTGTGGTGGATGTGCTCGCGGTCGGCGGCCAGCGGAGAGCGTCCGGCGAGCACCCGGCGGGCGATCGCCAGCAGCATGTCGAAGATCGGCACGCCGAGCGCCAGAAGAGGCAGCGCCAGTGCGGCGGCGGTCGTCGCCTTGTAGTAGCCGACGAGGCTGATCGAGGCGAGCACGAAGCCCACGAACTGGCTGCCGGAATCCCCCATGAAGATCCGTGCCGGATTGAAGTTGAACACCAGGAACCCGAGCAGCGCGCCGGCGAGGGCCAGCATCGGCACCGCGATCACGACGTCGCCGCGGATGATGGCGAAGGCGGCCAGCACGCCGGCCGCGATCGCGCACACGCCGGCGGCGAGGCCGTCGAGACCGTCGATCAGGTTGACCGCGTTGGTCAGCCCGAGGATCCAGAGCAGCGTCGCCGGCCAGGCCAGCAGGCCGAGCGGCAGCGGGCCGAACGGCGGCAGTTCGAGGTGGTCGATCCGGGCGCCGGCCATGAACACCCCGGTGGCGGCGAGGGTCTGGACGAGCAGCTTCGTCCGCGGGCGCAGGCCGGTCAGGTCGTCGGCGAGACCCATCGCGAACACGCCGAGGCCGGAGACGGCGATGACGAGCAGCACCGGCGACGCGGCGCGCAGCGCCTCCGCCGCCGGTCCGCCGGGCAGCAGCGCCGCCAGGCCGGCCAGCAGCATCGGCGCGACGATCGCCAGGCCGCCGAGGCGAGGGATCGAGTCGTCGTCGTGGATCTTGCGCGCGTCCGGCGCGTCGAACAGGTCGAAGCGGTGGGCCAGGCGCAGCACGAGCGGCGTTGCGGCGAGGGCGCCGAGCGCGGCGAGCAGCGAGACGAGAACGTAGGTGCCGGCATGCATTCTTCGGAATCCGGCGGCCAATGTACCCGATCCGGATCGGGGGCGCCGGGGCGGCGGCCGCCCCCTGTGCGTCAGGGATCACACGTGGTCACACGCCGCTCGAGGCCGGAGCTGCTCTCGCCCCAGCGGCTGGTGCCGCATGCGTTCGTCGCCCGCACGAGGTACGCCCGGATCTCCCCCGGCGTCGGCGAGTTCGTGTCCTGCGCCTCCGGTGTCGCGATCCCGACTGCCAGGCACTCGCCCGCGCGGCCGCCTCGAAGCGGAAGATCCAG
>JAJRXN010000559.1 GCA_024276295.1 Acidobacteriota bacterium | reverse complement strand
CGAACGTCGCGGCCGGCGCGCGCGCCTGCTCGAAGAGGTCGAGGCCGCCCCAGTACTGGGCGGCTCCGAGCAGGCCCGACAGACCGCATGCGATCGCGGCGGTGAGCACGAGACTGCGGGCGATCCGTTCCCGCTGGGCGGAGCCGGCGGCGCGGCGAAGAACCAGCAACGCCAGCAGCCAGGGAGCCGCCTGGCGCGTGGCCGCCCACGCGACGTCGAGCCGCTCGGCACCGGGTGCGGCGAGCGCGCCGCCGAACGCGACGACCATCGGCACGACTAGCAGCAGCCAGCTCCGGTCGAACCGCGCACGAACGGCACGGGGACGCAGCTCCGCCAGCGCGAGAACCGCGCAGCCGGCGAGCAGCAGGAGTTCGCGACCGACCTGACCCGGTTCGAGCACGCCCGGAGCCCAGCCGCCGAAGACGGCCAGCATCACGGCCAGAACGACACCGTCGGGTCGCCCCGCGGACGCCCGGGGGTCTCCGACGTGGGCGGGACGGCGGCGTGTCATTTCTCGAGTCTCGCACAGGGCGCGGGCACGGCGGGCCGCGGCCGGCGCGCCGGGCGCTTTCAGTCCAGCCAGGCTGCGACCAGATCCTCGATCTCGCGCCGCACGGCCTCGTGCTCGAGCAGCCAGACCAGCACCAGGCCCGCCAGGCCGAGCAGGGCCGGGCCGTAGGCTACGCGCCCCGGCCGCGCACCGGCCTCCCCTGCGGCCGCCTCGGCGACGCCCTCGGCGATCGCGCCGCCCGTGTCGCGGCCGCCGCCCTGCTCGCCGTGCTGGACGTGGAGCAGACGCTCGAGATCGCGCACGACGTCGGCCGGGTCGGTGTAGCGCCCGGAGCGCGGAGCGATCAGCCGCTCGAGGATCGCTGCGAATTCCTCGGGGGCACCGACCGCGGCACAGGCCGACCGGACCTCCCGGCTCCCGCCCTCGGAGGGGATCGCGGCCGCGAACAGCATCTCGTACATGATCGCGCCGAGCGCGTACAGATCGTCGGCGGTCGTGCGGGCGTCTCCAGTCGACTCGGGGTCCGCATACCAGTTGCGCTTGCCGGGCTCGCCGCGATAGTGCTCCGGCAAACCGAAGTCGGTGACGCGGACGCGGCCGCGGGCATCGAACAGCACGTTGGACGGGCGCAGATTGCCGTGGACCACCCCGTGCCGCGCCGTGAACGCCAGCGCGCGCGCCACGGAGACCGCGACTTCGGCCGTCTCGCGCCACCCGTGGGGACGCACCAGCCGCTCGCGAAGATCGCCGCCGGGAAGATGCTCCATCAGCATGATGAACGAATCGTCGCGTTCACCGACCGCGTGGATCCGCACGACGTTCGGGTGCTCGAGCCGGCAGAGTTCGCGGACGGTCGTCAGCGCGTCGACGTCCTTGACGTAGCGCTTGACGACGATCCGCTCGCCGCGCCGCCCGCCCCGGCGCACGAGATAGACCGAACGCCGCTCGTCCTGCCGAATGACATCGAGCAGCTCGAAGCCTCCGGGATCCTCGATCGTGTGGGCGGCCCCGCGACGCGTCGACGGGTCGAGGTGCCGCCCCTCGAGGGCCGTGACGAGAGCCTCGCGGAACGCCCCGGCATCGGGAAAGCGCCGCTGCGGCGTCGGGGCCAGGGCCGTCTCCATGACCTGTCGAAGCCGTTCGGGCAGTTCCTCCGGCTCGTGGAGTTCGCCGGGGGCCGGCGGCAGACGGCCGGTCATGATCTTGTGCAGGATCACGCCGAGCGAGTAGACATCGGCCTGCGGGCCGACCTCGTCGAACGACACGCGCTGCTCGGGCGCCATGTAGGCCCGGGTTCCGAGCGGCATGCCTCCGCCGGCCTGGTCCGACTCGGCGCTGGCCCGGGCGCGAACCGTCGCGATGCCGAAGTCGCCGATCTTCACTTGGCCGCGCCGGGAGATCATGATGTTCGCCGGCTTGACGTCCCTGTGGACGACCTGGTTGCGATGGGCGTAGGCCAGACCCCGTGCGGCGTGGAGCAGGATCGTCAGGGCGCGATCGCGCGTCAGCCGTCCCTTGGCCATCAGGCGCTGGAGCGTCTCACCCTCGACGTACTCCATGACGAAGTACGGCCCCTGCTCGGTGCTGCCGCGATCGATGACCTGGACGACGTTTGCGTGGTTCAAACGTGCGAGAACGCGCGCTTCCTGCTCGAACAGGCGCACGAACTGCTCCTGGGCGAGATGCTCGTGCCGCAGGAACTTGACCGCCACGCGCCGACCGAGCGAGACCTGCTCGGCCTCCCAGACCTCGGCAAAGCCCCCCCGCGCCAGGGGCCGGATGATCCGCAACCCCTCGACTTCGGGAACTTCGAAGCGTTCCTCGACAGCTTGGCGCGAATCTCCGCGCCCGTCCCGTGCTTCCGGCATGAGTCTCACAAGGGCTTATCGACGGTGAGTTCCATCGCTTGAGCGCCTCGGGGCGGGCACCCGGCGCCGCTTCGGGTATGCTCGCGACGTGCCCTCGAACGGCCTTCCGGGAGGGTGGAAACCGCGCTGGTCAGGAGGATCGCCTTGGCCTCGTCCCCGCGCTCGACACGCATCGTGGCGACCCTCGGCCCGGCCAGCGAGTCGCCCGCGCGCATCCGGGGCCTCGTCAAGGCGGGCCTCGACGTGGCGCGACTCAACATGAGCCACGGCGCTCCGGAGTGGCACGAGCGGCTCGCCCGCAGCGTGCGACACGCCGCGCGGCTCGTCGGCCGTCCGGTCGGGCTGATGGCCGACCTGCAGGGACCGAAGGTCCGCCTCGGCCACTTCGCCAAGCCGGTCCCGCTTCGCCGCGGGGCGAAGGTCGT
>JAJRXN010000558.1 GCA_024276295.1 Acidobacteriota bacterium | reverse complement strand
TGCCGCAAAGGGCTCGACCGGACTGCTCGAGCCTCGCCCCACGCGGCCCTGCCGCGAAGCGCGAGCGTTCCAGATTGTCGTTCTGTCGTCACCCCGGTTCCGGACGGGAGCACGCAACGCGGTTGCCCGCTCCAGGATCGGGGCCTGCTGTTCCGATTGCGCAGGATAGGACTGTCCTGCCCGGCTGTCAAGACTTCAAGCGAAGAATTTTTGCAGATTCCTGCCTTGGCGAATGCAAGGCGAAAAATGCGAGGTCTCCGACCCTGCGGCCCCCGGCTGTCGGAGTCGCCCTGCCGGGCGTAGACTGCGCGCTTCCGCTTCGCCGACTCGCGTCGCGCGGTCGGCAGCAAGGAGTCCCGAGGGTGGTGCGCCGCGCGCTGGAGTTCTACCGCGGAGCGTTCACCGGCCTGCCTCGTCCGGTCTGGATCATCTGCACCGCGCTGCTGATCAATCGGGCGGGCTCGATGGTGCTGCCGTTCCTCGGGCTGTACCTGACGTCACGGCTCGGTTTTTCCAAGGGGACGGCCGGCTGGGTGCTGCTCTGTTTCGGTCTCGGATCGCTGGCCGGGTCGCTCGCCGGCGGCCGGCTGTGCGATCGCATCGGCGCAATCCGCGTCCAGATCGGCGCGCTGGTCGGTGGCGGACTGGCGCTCATCGGGCTCGCCTGGCTCCGGACGCCGGCCAGCCTCGGGATCGGCATCTTCATCGCCGCTGCGCTGGCCGACGCCTTCCGCCCCGCAGCGATGACCTCGATCGTGGTCCTCACACCGGAAGCGGCGCGTACGCGGGCGATCGGTCTGCTGCGGATGGCCGCCAACGCCGGCATGTCGATCGGTCCTGCCGCCGGCGGCGTGCTGGCGCGCATCGACTATCTCTGGCTCTTCGTCGCCGACGGCGCGACCTGCCTGCTCGCGGCGGCGGTGCTGTGGGGGATGCTCCGTCCCGCGCAGCCGCTCGTCCGCGAGCGCGGCGGTCCGCAGCGGGCCGGCTCGCTGATGACCGATGCCCCGATCCTGCTGTTCCTGCTCGGCCTGCTCGGCCTGTCGATCGCGTTCTTCCAGGTCTTCGGCACCTACCCGATCTTCCTCGCCGAGCGGCTCGCGCTTGACGAGCGAGTGATCGGCGCCCTGATCGCGATGAATGCCGGGTTGATCGTGCTGCTCGAGATGCCGCTGCTGCACCTGCTCGAACGGCGCACGCCGATCAGGCTGACCGCTCTCGGTGCGCTGCTGATCGGCGGCGGCCTCGCGATGACCGCGTCCGCCGGCTCGGTCGGCCCCCTGCTGGCGAGCATCGTCGTCTGGACGTTCGGCGAGATGCTCTGCTTCCCGTTCGCAGCGGTCGTGATCACTGCGCATGCGCCGCGCGAGTCGATCGGAGGCTACATGGGAGCGTTCGCGGTCACGTTCTCGCTCGCGGCAATCATCGCCCCGCCGGCCGGCCTGCGACTCTACGACGCACTCGGCGGAGCGAGCGTGTTCATCGCCTGCGGGATCATCGGCCTGCTGACCTGTGCCGGTTTCCTGCTGCTCGGTCCGGTGTTCACCCGACGGCGGGAGCACCCCCCGTGACGGCCGCTCCGCCGATCGTGATGCCGGCCGGCCTGCTGGCCGGCACGCTCTTCGGGCTGACCGGGGCCGTCGGTCCGGCGATGCTCGTACGCGGGGGGCCGCTGGCCTGACCGGCGGCACGGCGGGAGATCGCCGCCGGGCCGGCTCAGAACAGCTCGACCTCGAACCGCCCGCGCGCATCGGCCGCGCCACGCAGCATCGAGGGCGTCGTGAAGCGCAGGACGAGTTCGCCTCGCGGCGAGACGGCGATCACGCCCCCGTCGCCGGGCGCGAGGTCTTCTTCGAGCACGCCGGCCACCGCCTCTTCGAGGCCGGCTCCGTCGTGACGGATCCGGGCGGCGATCTCGTGGGCCACGGCGTGGACGATGAACCGCTCCCCCTTGCCGGTGCAGGAGACCGCCACGAAGCGGTCGTCGGCATACGTTCCCGCGCCGACGATCGGGGAGTCGCCGACCCGACCCCAGGCCTTGCCCGTGATTCCGCCGGTCGACGTCGCCGCCGCGAGGTGTCCCTCGCGATCGAGCGCCACCGCACCGACGGTCCCGAAGCCGATCCCGTCGTCGGGCGGTGCCGGATGTCGTGCGGCCTGGTCGTCGGCCTGCCGACGCTGCCACTCCTCCCACTGGCGGCGACGGCGGTCGGTCCAGAACCACTCCGCCGGCATGAACTCGAGCCCCTCGGACTTCGCGAACGCCTCCGCGCCGCGGCCGACGAACAGCACGTGCGGCGTCCTGCGCATCACGCGGCGGGCGAGGGTGATCGGATGGCGGACCCCCTCGACGAACCCGACCGCACCGGCCGAAAGGTCCCGCCCGTCCATGATCGACGCGTCGAAGGTGATCCGCCCGTCGGAGGTGAACACCGCGCCGCGCCCGGCGTTGAACAGCGGATCGTCCTCGAGCAGCGCGACGACCTTCTCGACAGCATCGAGCGCGGAGCCCCCCTCGTCGAGGATCACCTGGCCGAGGGTCAGCGCCTCTCCGAGCGACCGTCGCAGCGCCTCCCGGCGTTCTTTCGGCTCGTCCCGGGACAGGCTGCCCGCCCCGCCGTGGATCGCGATCGCCCACGCCGGAGGGGCCTGCTCCGCCGACGTGGCGGGCGCCTCGGCCGCCGGCCGGCAGGCCGCGCCCAGCGCGGCCACGAGTCCGAGCGACAGGAACAGCATCGGGACGACGACGGGACGGGGCCTTCCGGACATGGCGTCCTCCTCGCGGCTCAGACCGGCGGAAGCCGGTCCGGATCGTTCATGTCGACCGGCGGCTGCTTCGGGTCCTTCCATGTGCTGCCGAACAGATCGTCGGCCTCCCGGCGGCCGAGCCGGACCGCCTCGTCCGGACTCGGCGGGGCCGGCACGCGCATCGTGCCGGTCTCGATCTCGTGGGCCCCGGCCGGGGCCGCTCCGGGGGGAACCGTGGCGACGTGCAGCGTCTGGGTCGGAAAGGCGAAGTCGACCCCCAGCCGGTTCGCCAGCCGCACGATGTCGAGAAACAGCCGGTGCCGCTCGCGCAGTTCGGTCGGCCAGTCCGGGGTCTTGACGAAGCAGTAAAGCAGGATGTCGAGCGACGACGCCGCGAACTGGTTGAGGTAGACCATGTAGTAGTCCTTGCGCGTGTACGGATGCCGGCGGATCAGCTCGCGGATCCCTTCGCAGAACGCCTCGAGCTTCTCGGCCGGCGTGTCGTACTGCACGGAGATCACGGTCTTGATCCGCCGGTACTCGCGGGCGCCGAGATTGTCGACGGTCGCCTTGACCAGCGTCGAGTTCGGCACGGTGATCACCGAGTTGTAGAACGTGCGGATCCGCGTCGAGCGCAGGCCGAGTTCGACGACGGTGCCGTCGATGTCGCCGATCTTGACCCAGTCGCCGATCTGGAACGGCCGGTCGATCAGCACCGTCACCGAGCCGAACAGGTTCTCGACGGTGTCCTTGGCCGCCAGAGCGAAAGCGACGCCGCCGATGCTGATTCCGGCCAGCAGGCTCGTCACGTTGACGTCGAGGTTCTGGGCGACGAACAGCACGCCGAAGGCGACGACCGCGACCTTGAGCGCGCGCCGGAACAGCGGGACGAGCAGGTCGTCCATCCGGGTGTGCGTCTTCGCCGCCTTGGAAGCGAAGTACTCGGCGAAGACGTCGACCAGCTTGTAGAGCGCCCAGACCGCCGAGACGCCGAGCACGACCCGCACGGCGACGAGCAGGATCTTGTAGGCGCCGAACGGCAGGTCGAGCAGGCCGATCGCCGTCGACCAGACGAACGACATCGCCAGCAGTCCCAGCGGGCGCTGGAAGCGCTCGATCGAGCGCCCGCGCAGCGGAACGCGCGCGACGTCGAGCATCCTTCGCAGCCAGGCCAGCACGATGATCGTGACGATCCGCTCGACCAGCACGCCGAGCAGCGCGATCGCCAGCAGACCGATCCACTGCCAGTTCTCGAGCAGGAACGACCGTTCGCGCATCGAGGGTGCGAGGCGGGTCCGGATCACGTCGGCCAGCGTGCGCGGCACCGTGGAGGCCACTCCCTCGACGACCGGCTTGCCGAGCACCGACGCCGCCAGCCTGTCGACGTCCTGCACCGTCCGGCGCGAGAAACGCCACAGACCGTCCCGAGAGCGCGTCAGGCTGATCTCCCCCTGGTCCCAGCGACCGTAGAGGTAGTAGTCCCCGTCGACCTCGTCCGGCAGGGCGTCGACGTCGACGAGCTGGACGCGGTCGAGGAAATACTTCAGGCTGCGTGCCGCCTTCCAGCCCAGTTCGACCCGCAGCGACGGCGCGTCGGACAGGTCGAAGCAGGAGATCGCCCGCTCGCGGTCGCGCGCGTCCCGCGTCCTGTTCCAGGCGGCCATCGCGTCGAAGTACGTCCGGAAGGTCGCCCGCGGCGAGGAGAGGTCCACCCCCTCGGGAAGGTTGACCGGTGCGGTCGCGACGGGCGGCTGCGCGCCTTCCTCCTGCGGCGTGGCGGATGCCGGCAGGGCGGCGAGCAGGACGAATGCCAGCACGGCGGTCGGGCAGGCAGGCAGCGGGAGCCGTCGTCTCGAGGCCATCGTGTCCTCCGGAAGGCGCGCCGGGCGCCTGGTCCGCACGCAGGAGCGGAGTCTACGCAACCGGCGGGGGCGCGGTCACCCGGCCCGCCAGCAGACCGCGATCCAGCGCAGGGGGCGGCGTTCGTCGAGATCGACCGCGCGCTCCGCCTCGCGGACGAGGGCGAGGCGCTCGGCCTCCGGCGTCCCGGGGTAGAGCCGCGCCGAAAACGCCGGCAGCTCGGCGAGGCGGGCCAGCTCGCGCTGGGTCGGCCGCACCTCGACCACCCGCGTGGTGACCCGCTCGAACCCGACCTGCCCGGCGAGCGCCTCGAGGCGTGCGAGCGAGAGCACCGGCCCGGCCGGCGCAGGAGGCCGGCCGAACCGATGCCGTCCGGCGCGGTCGAGGGCGAGCATCAGCGGCGGAGGAGGCAGATCGTCGACATCCTCGAGCTGGGCCGCAGGGACGTTGACCGCGAGTCGCGCTCCGGGACGGAGCACCCGCTGCAGCTCGGCGAAGCTGCGGGCCAGGGCCGGGAAGTGCCAGAACGCAGCGCTCGAGACCGCACCGTCGAAGCGACGGGATGCCAGTGGCAGCGCGGCCGGGTCGGCGAGCAGCGCCGCGACCTCGGCAAGCGGGATGCGGCGCGCCAGGACGGCGAGCATCGCCCGGGCCCGGTCGACGGCGACGATGCGACCGGCCGGACCGAGCCGCGCCGCCAGGCGGCCGGTCACCGCACCGGTGCCGGCCGCGAGGTCGAGCACCAGGCTCCCCGGTCGAGCGGCCACCATCTCGACCAGCACCGCAGCGAGGTCGCGGTAGACGGTGCCTTCGTCGACCGCCTCGGCGTAGGCCTCGGCGAGTCGAGGGTCGTTCCAGTCGTCGGCCTCGCGGCCAGGGCTCACCGATCCGCGGTCAGCGTGATCTCGACCTTGTCGATCAGCGGGATCACGTAGTTGAGAGTGATCCGGCGCAGGTCGACCTTCTTGGCCCGGCCACGCCAGACGCGCTCGCGAAACTCGAACTCGTCGATGATCGCCCCCGCGCGGTCGAGCAGCTTGATGCGCACCGAGAGATTCCAGGAGACGTCGGCGGGATTCTCGACGAGCACCGCGTACTCGAGCCACGAGAAGCGGGACTGGCCGCCGCGGGGCGGGAGCACCTGGTCGAACAGCCGCTGGTCGCTGCGGGTGATCCGCAGCTCCTTGACCTCGAGATCCCCGACCTTGACCGGAAGCGGGATCGTCGTGTCGAGGGCGAAGCGGACCGTCTCGCTGTGGATCATCGTCTCCCCCGCCGCCGTCGCGGCCAGGGAAGCGGGAAGAGCAAGCAGGATGAAGGCGAGCGCCGAGACTCCTCGTGCAGACAGCATCGTTTCGACTCTCCTTCCGGATCGTCCGTCCCCGGGACGCTCAAGACTACGCGTGCCGGGGGCGGGCTGCACGGCACACAGCGGCCGGCGGCGGCGCGGACAGGTGGAAGGCGAGGGGTGCACCCCGGAAGCGGGCCAAAAAAAAGGCCCCAGGGGTGGGCTTGGGGGGAGGGGGAATGGAGGTGAACCCCTGGGGCGCTCTCTCTCAGGCATGATTCTAGCATGAAGGACAGGTTTTGCGGCATTGCAGCCCGATTTCACCCACCCTGCGGCCTCGTGCCGGACCGGCGGGGCCGCCCGCCGCAAGCGCGCGGGGCGGCCGCGCGGGGTTAGAATCCCCGCTTCCCGGGATCCCCGCGGCGTGTCGCCCCGGCCGCCGCCCCCGTACGAAAGGCCCCCGATGCTCAAGAGCGACTTTCCCTCCCCCCGCGACCTGGTGCCCGGCGAAGGCCGGCTGCAGGCGACGTTCCATACCAGCCACGGCGACTTCGCGGTGGAACTGCTCGAAGACGCCGCCCCGATGACGGTGGCCAACTTCGTCGGGCTGGCGACCGGGAAGATCCCCTGGACCGATCCCGTCTCCGGCGCTCCCGGCGAGGGACCGCTCTACAGCGGGGTCGTGTTCCACCGGGTGATCGACGGCTTCATGATCCAGGGCGGCGACCCGACCGGAACGGGGCGCGGCGGGCCGGGATACCGCTTCGCCGACGAGTGCTCCCCCGCGGCGCGGCACGATGGTCCCGGCATGCTCTCGATGGCCAACGCCGGGCCGGACACCAACGGCAGCCAGTTCTTCATCACGCTGGCCCCGACGCCGCATCTCGATGGCCGCCACACCGTGTTCGGCCGGGTGACCGAGGGGCTCGAGGTCGTCCGGCAGATCGGCTCGCTGCCGACCGACCGGGAGGATCGGCCGGTCGAGCAGGTGGTCATCGAGTCGATCGACGTCGGTCGCTCCTGAGCGCCATGGTCGCGAGCGGCGGGCCGGGCGCGGGCGGGGCTCCTCCGCGGCTCGTCGCCGATGCGATGCTCGGCCGGCTGGCACGCTGGCTCCGCCGGTTCGGCCTCGACGTCCTGTGGGACCCGGCCTGGGACGACGCCGTGCTCGAGCGCCTGGCGGTCCGGGAACGACGGCTGCTGGTCACGCGGGACCGCGCGCTGGCCGCGCACGGCGTGGCCCGCGACGTGCTGCTGGTCTCCTCGGAGAACCTGCCGGGCCAGGTCCGGGAGGTCTTCTCCCGACTGGCGATCGATCCGGCGCGACCGCCCGGCCCCCGGCGCTGCGCGCGCTGCAACGACGTCCCCGTCCCCGCGAAGCCGGAGGAGCTGGCGGGACGCGTGCCGCCCTACGTGCTGCGCACCGCGCGGCGCTTTTCGGCCTGCCCGGGGTGCGGGAGGGTCTACTGGCAGGGAGGCCAGGAGGATCGTGCCCGCGAGGTGCTCGACAGCCTGCTGGGAAACGGCGACGGCCGGCCCGAAAACCGCGAAGGTTGATTTGACGCCGGGTCCCCCGTCTCGTACGCTTCCCGGCGCTCAGGGCGGCTAGCTCAGCTGGCAGAGCACCTGCCTTACACGCAGGGGGTCACTGGTTCGAGCCCGGTGCCGCCCACCAATAGCCGATCCTTTGCGGGGGCGTGGTGCAGCTGGTTAGCCCGCAGGCCTGTCAAGCCTGAGGTCGCGGGTTCGAGTCCCGTCGCTCCCGCCAGTCTCCTTCCTTCCACGGTTTCGAGCGCTGCGGGCCCGCGTGGCCGGCTCCGGGGCCGCTACCGCGCGAGCCGTTCGACCAGAAACGCGCCGATGTCGCGGATCTCCCGCGGGTGCACCGCGTGCGGAACCGGGTAGGTCCGCCAGGTCACGGGGTGGCCGAGCGCGATCAGCGCGTCGCGGGTCATCTCACCGGCGACGAGCGGGACGACGTCGTCGTACTCGCCGTGGGCCTGGAACACCGGCAGGCCGCGGTTCGCCTCGCTGCGCTCGGTCCCGATCCGGTCCGGCAGCAGCAGGTAGCATGAAAGCGCCACCAGACCGGCGAGCCGCTCGGCGTGGCGCAGCGCCACGTGGATCGCGAGGGCCCCGCCCTGGGAGAACCCCGCGAGCAGCAGCCGCCCTGGTGGAATGCCCCGCTCGCGTTCGCGGGCGATCAGCGCCGAGACCGCGCGGGCCGAGGCCTCGATGCCGTCCACGTCCTGGGTCCGGGCGTCGAGCGACAGCTCCGCGATGTCGTACCACGCGCGCATCACGAAGCCCCGGTTGATCGTCACCGGGCGTCGCGGTGCGTGGGGAAAGACGAACCGCACGTGCAGATCGGAAGGCAGTCCGAGTTCGGGGACGATCGGCTGGAAGTCGTAGCCGTCGGCCCCGAGGCCGTGCAGCCAGATCACTGCTGCGTCGGCCTGCGGCGGGCCGACCTCGACGCACTCGAGCAGCGGTTCGCTCATGCGTCTGCTCCGGACGGCCGGCGATGGACGTGCACGGCCGAGGCCTGCGCCGTCGGCATCAGCAGGATTTCCTCGACGTCGACGTGGGGCGGCCTCGTGACGGCCCACAGCACGGCGTCGGCGACGTCTTCCGCCCGCAGGGGCTCGAGCCCGTCGTAGACGCTTCGCGCCCGCTCGCCGTCGCCCTCGAAACGCACCAGCGAGAACTCCGTTTCGACCAGCCCCGGATCGACGCTCGTCACGCGCACGTTGCGTCCCAGCGTGTCGATCCGCAGCGCCCGGTTGAGCGCCCGGACGGCGTGCTTCGACGCGCAGTACACGTTGCCGTTCGGATAGACCTCGCGCCCCGCGATCGATCCGATGTTGACGACATGCCCGCCGCCGCGCTCGATCATCCCGGGCAGCACGAAGCGCGTCACGTTGAGCAGTCCCTTGACGTTGGTGTCGAGCATCCGGTCCCAGTCCCCGAAGCTGCCGGACTGGAGCGGGTCGAGCCCCGCCGCGAGACCGGCGTTGTTGACCAGGATGTCGAGCGCCTCGAACGGGCTGCCGGCGAGCGACTCGACCGCGGCGCGGACGGCGTCGCGCTGGCGGACGTCGAGAGCCAGCACGCGGCAGGATCCGCCTCCCGAGTCCTCGATCGCGGCGGCGAGCGCCTCGACGCGTTCGACGCGGCGCGCGCAGAGCACGAGGCGTGCGCCCTCGGCGCCGAGGGCGCGCGCCGTCGCCGCGCCGATTCCCGAACTGGCTCCGGTGACAAGGGCCGTGCGGCCGTCGAGTCTGCCCATCGCTGCTGCTCCTCTCGTGATCCGGGAAGGGAGGGGCAAGAGGCTAACCCGAACGCCCCCTGGCCAGCCAAACGCCCAGCGCCAGTCCGGCGAG
>JAJRXN010000557.1 GCA_024276295.1 Acidobacteriota bacterium | reverse complement strand
GCCGGGCCGCGTCGGCCTGTTCGTCACCGATCCGGAGCTGCTGCGTCGCGACGTGCATCGCGCGATGGACGCCGGCCTGCAGACCGCCGTCCACGCGATCGGCGATGCCGCGAACCGCGCCGTCCTGGACATCTACGCCGAGGGTCTGCAGCGCGCGGTCGCCGCGGGCCGTCCCTTCTCGCTCGGCATGCGCCCGCGCATCGAGCACGCGCAGATCCTGGCCGCCGAGGACATTCCGCGTGTCCGCGGCATCGTCGACGAGGCGCTCGCGTCGCGCGGCGCGGACTCCGTGCTGCGAAGGAACGTGGCGGTGGTCGCCTCGATGCAGCCGACCCACGCCACGAGCGACATGCCGTGGGCGGAGAACCGGCTCGGACCGGACCGCCTCGACGGTGCCTACGCCTGGCGCAGCCTGATCGATGCCGGCGTTCCGCTGGCCTTCGGGTCGGACGTGCCGGTCGAGACCCCCGATCCGCGCGCGGGGCTTCTCGCGGCGGTGACGCGCGCGGATGCCTCCGGCCGCCCGCCGGGCGGCTGGCTGCCCGAACAGCGGCTGCCGCTCGAGCGGGCGCTCCGGGCCTACACGCTCGGGGCCGCCTTCGCCGCCGGCACCGAGCGCGAGGAGGGAACCCTCGCGCCGGGCAAGCGCTGCGACCTGACGATCCTGCGCGTGGATCCATTCCGGATCGCGCCGCGCGAACTCCTCGACGATCCGGTGCTCGCGACCGTCGTCGACGGCGAGATCGCGTGGTCCGCGGACCGCTGACCCGCGAGAAGCCGGGCCGCGCTCAGCCGCGCCGCCGCCGGTCGTGGAGAAACGCCTCGAGCCGTCGCCGGTCGGTATCGGAGATCCGCTCGAACTCGATGCCGATCCCGTCGCCGGTCGGTCGGGTCGCCTCGCCGTTCTCGCCCTCGCGTGCCACCCGTCCGAGCACGCGGATCGACTCGTCGTCTCCCGGCAGCCGGAAACAGAGCGCGAGTCGCATTCCCGCACGCAGCGGCGCATCCGAGGCGACGAAGATCCCGCTGTGCGAAAGGTCGCAGATCGTCCCGAGCGGCGGAGCGTCCGGCGCGTCGAAGCAGACCGGGATCGAGACCGGCACGCGCGGTCGGCGGACATAGCTCCAGACGCGGTTGCCACCGAGGCGGTGGGCTTCGGACAGCGCCTCGCCCGCGCGGCGCATCAGGTCGGCCGCGCCGTGGCTGACCGCCGGGAAGCTCGCCACGCCGATCGAGACCGAAAGGCGCACCGAGGCATCGACACCGGCGTCGAGTTCGCTCTGCTCGATCCGGTTCCGCAGTCGTCCGGCGAAAGTCCGCGCGCTGGCCGCATCGAGCCCGTCGGCCAGGATCCCGAACGTACCCGAGCCGAGTCGTGCCACGAGGTCCTGGGAGCGCGAGACCGCGAGCAGGATCCCCGCGAGGGCGCCGAGCAGGCGGCCCCAGGCGTGCTCGCCGAAGTGCTCGACCAGCATCTCCCGGCGGTCGATGTCGATCAGCAGCAGCGAGACCGGATCGGT
>JAJRXN010000556.1 GCA_024276295.1 Acidobacteriota bacterium | reverse complement strand
GTGAGGCTGGAGGCGCGATCGGGCTGAAGTCGTCGTGTCCGCCTTTCGTGCGCCGGCGGATTCCGAAAGCACGAGATGAGAGTTCGCGTGCGCGGCTCGTGTCCCTTCGCTCAGGCACTCGACACGACGACGAGCGGGCGGAACGGCTGGTCCGGGAGCAGGTGCGCAGACACGTCTCCCGGCGGCCGCTCGCGGCCCGGTCCGCCGGGGGCAGCTCGATGAACTCGACCGGCTCCGCCGCAGATGCCGCTGCCTCGATCTTGCCATCCCGTGCTCCTTCGTTGCGACGAGATCCCGTCGCCGTGGAGCAGCACAGGCGCAGCGGATTCCCGCTGCGGAAGGATGCCGTTCTCCGGCCGCCTGTGACTGCGCCGCCACGTGTCCCTGCGGGGTTGAGCCGTCGGGGAGGGCGACGACAAGCGCGCACCGGAAGACGGTCCGGTGCGCGCGGTGACGAGCCGTGCGGTCGTTTGCCAGCAAGCCTATGGCTTGGGGTTCACGGTGCACGAGCCGTTGCCCGTGACGGTGCCGCAACCCGATTCACAGGTCGCGGACGCGGCGTTCACGCCGCCGTCCGAGCATGTCATGGCCTCGCCGTTGTCGGGGGTGCAGCTTCCGCCCTCGACCGACAGTTCGTAGTTCGCGTTCTCGCATTCGAGCGTGCTGGTTGAATGGGGGAGCACGGTGGGGGGCGTCCAGCCCCCCGGCACGACGAGGCAGTAGCCGCGGCCGTAGACCTTGCCGCAGCCCGAGGCCGATGCGCTGGCGCCGTCGCGGTTCTCCGGCCCCACGCATTCCATGCCACTCTGCGTCGGAGAGCAGCTGCCTCCCTCGACCCCCGGAGAGAGCGCGTAGAGCGTTCCGGACGGGCTCGTCCACGTGGTGAAGGGAATGTCGCCGGCGACCGCGACCGGGATGACAGGAAGCGCGAGCGCGATCAGGCCGAGCATCGAGAGCGTGGAAGTGGACATCCTGCAACGTGGGATCATGGTGATTCCTCCATATGGCGGTTGGCATATCCTGCTTGCGGCCCGTCGACGGGATTCTAATCTGCCCCCCCCCCTGTCAACAGGGATCCACTGCGGTTGTCAGGCGGGGTGGCGCGCTGGCGTCGCGGCATGCGGAGACTGTCGACAACTTCGAGACAATCCCGAGTTCCGTACGGGCAACGGCTCGCGGCAGGCGAAGCCCAGGAACAGGTCTTTCGTCAGGAATGTGACCACGCGACCCATCATCACGCGCCCTGGAACGTCGTCCAGGGCGCGCTTTTCGGCGTCTGCCTTCGACGGCTCATCCATGCAGGGACACGTGGCCTCGCGGTCGGTACCACGGCCGTCCGGAAAAGCGTTCGTGCGATGCGGCCGCGCGAAGCCTGGGCCTGGGGGGGGCGTCCTCGGACGGGATGTCCGGTCGCGTCTTCCTTCCAGCGCGGACCGGCCGGCCGGAGGCGCTGCCAAGCGCGGCAGCGGCTGCGGGCTGGCCGGAACCTCGCGCGGCGCGCATGGGCTACCCTGATCGCATGACGGAGGCCTTCCGACACGAGGACCGCCCGCAGGCGCCGGTGCGGATCGAGGACGTCACGACCGACGGGCG
>JAJRXN010000555.1 GCA_024276295.1 Acidobacteriota bacterium | reverse complement strand
GCGCTGCGCGCCAAGGGCATCGAGCATCTGGCGGTCTGCCTGGTCAACGCCGACGTCGCGCCGTCTCACGAGCAGCGCGTCCGCGAGCTGCTGGGCCCGCTCGGTTTCGGTTCGATCGTGCTCTCGCACGAGATCGCGCCGCGACTCGGGCTGCTCGCCCGGACCACGACGACGGTCGTCGAGGCCGGATGCGCGCCTCTGGTCCGCTCGTTTCTCGCCCGGATCGAGCAGGCCCTCGCCCCGGGAAGCCGCCTGCTCGTCTCGACGAGCGCCGGGGGGCTGGTCCCCGCAGCCGAAGCGAGCGCCGCTTCGATGCTGCTCTCCGGCCCGGCCGGCGGAGTCGTCGGCGCCGGTCATGTCGGACGGGCGGCCGGCGCGGCGGGCGTGCTGGCGCTCGACATGGGCGGGACCAGCACCGACGTCTCGCGACCGACCGACCCGCCCACCTGGGTTCGCGAACACGCGGTCGGCCCGGTCCGCGTCGCGCTCCCGGCCCTCGAGATCGAGACCGTCGCCGCCGGAGGCGGCTCGATCTGCGACTGCCGCGGCGGCCGCCTCGTCGTCGGCCCGGACAGCGCGGGCGCCCATCCCGGCCCGGCGTGCTACGGCGAGGGCGGGCCGCTGACGCTGACCGACGTCAACCTGCTCGCCGGCCGGATCGACGAGGCCGGCTTCGAGATCCCGCTCTCGCGCGCCGCGGCCGAGGCGCGGCTGGCGGCGCTGGTCGACAAGGTCGCCCGCGAGACCGGCGAGACGGTGAGCCGCGACGACGTGCTCGACGGCCTGCTCGAGATCGCCAACCTGCGGATGGCCGACGCGATCCGCGCGATCTCGATCCGCCGCGGACACGACCCGCGTGGTGACGCTCTCGTCGCCTTCGGTGGAGCCGGCGGTCAGCATGCGTGCGCCCTGGCGGCGCGGATCGGCATCCGGCGGGTGATCGTCCCGGGCGACGCCGGACTGCTCAGCGCCTGCGGGCTCGCCGTCGCGCCGGTCGAGCGCCACGTCGAGCGGCAGATCCTCGCTCCGCTGGAGTCGATCGCGGACGATCTCGACACCTTCGCGGCGACGCTCGAGCGCGAGGTCCGCGACGTGCTGGCGGCCGAGAACCTGCCGCCGGCCCGGGTGCGGATCCGCCGCGTGCTCTCGCTGCGCTTCGCCGGCCAGGAATGCACGCTCGACGTCGACCTTCCGGCACGGGAAGGCCCCGGCGCGGAGTTTCGCCGGCGCTACCGCGCTCTCTACGGCCACCTGCCGGCCGGACGCCCCCTCGAGGCGGTCGCGCTGCGCGTGGTCGCATCGGCGACTCCGGCAACGGCCCCGGCGATATCGTCCCGTCCGCGATCCGGCACCGCCGCCCCGGCGCCCCTCCGGCGCGTCGCGATGCGCGCCGCCGGGGCGGTCCACGATGCGCCGGTGTTCGAGCGCGGCGCGCTGGCGCCCGGCACGCGGGTGTCCGGCCCCGCGCTGGTGATCGAGCCGCACGCGACGACCGTCGTCGAACCGGGCTGGCACCTGGCCGTCGACGCGGACTCCGGCGCGCTGATGATCGAACGGTCCGGAGACGAGCCGCGCGCGGGTCGTCGCGCCGAGCTGGTCGAGCAGGAACTCTTCACTCACCGACTCGAGCAGATCGCGCGGGAGATGGGCGAGGCGCTGCGCCGTACGGCGGTGTCGATCAACGTGCGCGAGCGGCTCGACTTCTCCTGCGCCGTGCTCGACGAGGACGGCCGGCTGCTGGTCAACGCGCCGCACATCCCGGTGCATCTCGGCTCGCTCGGCCTCTGCGTCCGCGCGGTCGATGCGGCCCTCGGCGTCCTGGCACCGGGAGAGCTGGCGGTAACCAACCACCCCGCCTTCGGCGGCTCGCATCTGCCGGACCTGACGGTGATCCTCGCCGTCGGCGCACCCGATGATGGATCGCGGCTCGGCTTCGTCGCCGCGCGGGCCCATCACGCCGAGATCGGCGGTCGCCTGCCCGGCTCGATGGCGCCGGATGCGCGCCGGCTCGCCGAGGAAGGGGTCGTGATCCCGCCGACGCGCCTCGGCCCGCCCGGCACGGTCGATACGAAGACGCTGCGGGAACTGTTCCTGAGCGGACCGTGGCCGTCGAGGACGCCGGACGACAACGTCGCCGACCTCGAGGCGGCGATCGCCGCCTGCCACCGCGGTGGCGAGGAACTGGCCTCCCTCGCGGCGCGCACCGGCCCCGCGACGTTCCGCCGGCGTTCGCGGTCGCTCCACGACCGCGCCGCACGCCTGGTCGGAGCGGCGCTCGCTCGGCGCGGCGACGGCCGGCACCTCGCATGCGAGGTGCTCGACGACGGCACGACGATCACCGTCTGCTGGGAGATATCCGGCGATCGCGCGCGGGTCGATTTTCCCGACCCGCCCCCGGTCCACCCGGGGAGTCTCAACGCGACGCCGGCGATCGTCACCAGCACGGTGATCTACGTGCTGCGACTGCTGGTCGGCGAGCCGCTGCCGCTCAACGAGGGTCTGCTCGAACGGATCACGCTGACGATTCCGCCCGGCCTGCTCGCCCCCGACTTTCCCGACGATCCGGCCACCGCGCCGGCGGTCGTCGGCGGCAACGTCGAGATCAGCCAGCGGCTGGTCGACGCATCGCTGCGCGCGCTCGGGTTGTGCGCGGCGAGCCAGGGGACGATGAACAACGTCCTGTTCGGCGACGCGCAATCCAGCTACTACGAGACGATCGGCGGCGGTGCGGGAGCGGGGCCGGGATTCGACGGGGCGAGCGCCGTGCAGGTCCACATGACGAACACCCGAATCACCGATCCCGAACTGCTCGAGCATCGCTTTCCGGCCGCCGTGCGCCGGTTCGCCGTCCGCCGCGGCAGCGGCGGCGACGGACGTTGGCGCGGCGGCGACGGCATCGTGCGCGAACTCGAGTTCCGGGCACCGCTTCGGCTCTCGGTGCTCGGTGAACACCGCGTCCGGGGTCCCGAGGGGCTCGCGGGCGGCGCGCCGGGCGCCCCGGGCCGCGTACGGCTTCTGCGCGGCGACGGGAGCGTGCTGGTCCTCGCCAGCGCCGACGCGGTCGACGTCCTGCCCGGCGACCGGTTGCTCGTCGAGACGCCGGGCGCTGGAGGCTGCGGTCGGCGTCAGGGGTCGGGGAAGCGCAGCCGGGCCTGACCCGCCTCGCGCACCGGCGCCCAGCGCCGGCGGTGTTCCGGGCACGGGCCGAGGAGCGCCAGGGCCTCGAGATGCTCTGGCGTGCCGTAGCCCATGTGCCGCGCGAACCCGTAGCCCGGGTACCGGCCGTCGAGCGCACGCATGATCGCGTCGCGGCGCACCTTGGCCAGGATGCTCGCCGCGGCGATCGCGAGGTGCCGGCCGTCCCCCCCGACCGGAGCCTCGTGCGGAATGCCGAGTGCCGGCAGGGGACGGGCGTCGACCAGCACGAAGTCCGGCTGCGGGTCGAGGGACCGCACGGCACGGGTCATCGCCGCGACCGACGCCGCCAGCGGGCCGATCCGGTCGACGACCCGCGCAGGCAGGATCGCCACCGCCGCGGTGAGTGCGCGGCGCTCGATCAGCTCGGCGAGCCGCTCGCGTCGGGCCGCCGTCAGGCGCTTCGAGTCGTCGACGCCGTCGAACCTGCGGCCCGGCGGGAGGATCACCGCGGCGGCGACCAGCGGACCGGCGAGGGGCCCGGCCCCCGCCTCGTCGGTCCCGGCCACCAGCGCGTAGCCGTCGCGGCGCAGAGCGCGCTCGCGACGACGGAGATCGCGACGGGAGCCGGGAGGGGGCGGCGGCATCGCCGGATTCTATAATCGCGGCTTCCCCGGAGGAGCCCGGTGGCCGGACTGTTCATCACGATCGAGGGCATCGAGGGGGCCGGCAAGTCGACCCAGCTCCCCCGTCTGGCCGCCGCCTGCCGCGTCGCCGGCCGCGAGGTCGTGGAGACCAGGGAGCCGGGCGGCCGGGGCCGGCTGGCCGACTCGCTGCGTTCGCTGCTCAAGGACCCGCAGGTCTGGCGCGAGCTGGGTCTGGCCGAGGTGTACCTCTATGCCGCCGCGCGCGCGCACCACGTCGAGTCGCTGATCGCCCCCGCGCTGGCTCGCGGCGCGGTGGTCATCTCGGACCGCTACCTCGACTCGACCCGCGCGTACCAGGGACACGGCCGGGGGCGGCCGCTGGCGCTGATCGAGGCGCTCCACGCCCTCGAGCCGCTGACCCTGACACCCGCGCGGACGATCCTGCTCGACCTCCCTCCCCGCATCGGGCTCGACCGCGCCCGCACGCGCACCGAAACCGACGCCGCCGGCTACGACGACGCGTCGCTCGAGTTCTTCGAGCGGGTCCGCGGCGGATTCCTCGAGATCGCCCGCCGCGAGCCGGCCCGCGTCCGCGTGGTGGACGCCGCGCGCGACCCGGACGCGGTGCACCGGGACGTCGTCGCCGCGCTGGCCGATCTCCTGCCCGGCCTCGCCCCCGCGCCCGAGGGCGCGCGATGACCGCCGTCGAACGCCTCGCCGTCGGCCCGCTGTCGGCACTCCTCGGCCAGGACCCGGCGCGGCGCCTGCTCGAGACGCTGGCGGAAGCCGGCGAGCCCGTCCCCCCGCTGCTGCTGCACGGCCCCGAGGGCGTCGGCAAGGCGACCGCCGCCCGCGCCTTCGCCGCGGCGCTGGTCTGCCGGGCGCGGCACGGGGCCGACGCGTGCGGCGCGTGCACGCCCTGCCGGCGCGTTGGGGAAGCCGCGGCGGTCACCCGCCTGCGGGCGCGCCCGACACCCGGGGCGAGTCCCGAGACCTACCCCGACATCGGCATCGTCGGCGTGCCTCCCTCGCGGACGCGCATCTCGGTGCTCCAGGCCCGCGACGTGATCGTCTCGCTGCAGGCCCCGCCGTTCGAACTCTCGCACCGCGTCTACATCGTCGATCCGGCCGACCGGATGACGCCCTCGGCGGCCAACGCGCTGCTCAAGGTGCTCGAGGAACCGCCCCCCCACGGCGTCGTGATCCTCGTCACCGAGGCCCCGTGG
>JAJRXN010000083.1 GCA_024276295.1 Acidobacteriota bacterium | reverse complement strand
GGTGCTCTCGCACCCGGACCTGCTGCGTGACGACGTCTACATGGAGATGTCGGGCACGTCGATGGCGGCCCCGATCGTGGCGGGTACCGTCGCGCTGCTCTACGACGAGCGACCGGACCTGACGCCGGAACTCGCCAAGGATCTGCTGCTGTTCACCGCGCAGCGGATCGATGGCGCCGGCATACTCGAGCAGGGGGCCGGCCTGCTCAACGCCGCCGCAGCGGCGCGTCTGGCGGAACAGGTCGTCGCCGACCCGGCCTCGCTGGATGTCGGCCAGGCCGCGATCACCGGCTTCGACCTCGCCGAGCCGCGCTCCGAGACGATCGCGGGCGAGACCGCCTGGTGGGGTCGCCGCCTGATCTACGGAGCGGGCTGGGCGTTCGAGAACGACCTGGTCCGCGCGCGCTTCGAATGGGACGGCTACGCGCTACCCTCCGAGGCGGTGATCCTCTCCGACGTCGATCCGGAAGTGCCGGGATTCACCTGGCCGCAGGGCCTGCTGTGGTTCGACGGCGTCCTGCGGGCCGATCCGGCACTGGGACCGACGGACCTCGACCTCGAACTCGGGGAGGTCACCGGCGATGGCCTGCTGTGGTTCGACGGCCTGCTGTGGTTCGACGGCCTGCTGTGGTTCGACGGCCTGCTGTGGTTCGACGGCGCGCTGTGGTCCGACGGCCTGCTGTGGTTCGATGGCACGACCTCCGCCAACGGCCTGCTGTGGTTCGACGGCCTGCTGTGGTTCGACTCGGTGATCTACGGCGAGTAGATGAAGCCCCGATCCGCAAGCGCGACGGGAGCGGGCCGGCCACCGGCCCGCTCCCGTTCTTCCTGTCTGATTGCGGCGACCGCCTACTTCGCGACCGGCTCGGCGGCGAGCACCTGCTCGATCGCGTCCCGCATCGAGAGCAGGGTGAACGGCTTGACGAGCACCGGCGCACCGGTGCGCTCGAGGAACGAGCGCACGTCGCCGCTGACGGCATCTCCCGTCGAAAAGACGAACGGAGCGTCGACGCCGGCCGCGCGGGCCCGATCGTGGAGGCCCATGCCGTCGATCCCGGGCATCCGCAGATCACTGATCACCAGTTCGAAGTCCTCTTCGGCCAGGCACTCGAGGGCCGCCTCGCCCGAGCACGCCGTACGCACCCGGAAACCCCAGAGCCTGAGCGCATCCGCGATCAGCGTCCGCACCCCGTCCTCGTCGTCGACGACCAGCACCCGGCGTCCGCCGCCGTCGATCATCTGCTTGGCGACTGACTCGTCGCCATCGGTGCCGGACTCCGGTCTGGCCGGACCCTGCTGGGGAACCGGCAGTTCGATGACGAAACTCGCTCCCTGTCCCGGCGCGCTGCGCACGCGGAACGCGCCGCCGTGTTCCTGAACGATGCCGTAGCAGATCGAGAGCCCGAGGCCCGTTCCCTTGCCGACCTTCTTGGTCGTGAAGAACGGGTTGAAGATCCGCGGCATGATCTCCTCGGGGATTCCCGGACCGTCGTCGACCACCGAGATCATCACCCGCTGGCCGCGGCGCCGGCTGCGCAGGACGATCGTCCCGGGCCGCCCCGTCTCCTCGATCGCGTGGATCGCGTTGTTCACCAGATTGACGAGCACTTGGTGGATCTGGTCGGGGTCGAGCAGCAGTGGCGGCACGTCGCGTCCCGCCTCGACGCGCAGTTCGATCCGCTTGCGACGGCACTCGCCGCGCCGCAGCTCGGCCACCTCGTCCATGATCTCGTGCACGTCGTTCCAGCTCGCGCGCGGCTTCTGGCGCCGGGAAAACGTCAGCAGGTTGCGCACGATCCGCGCCGCGCGGTTCGCCTCGCGCCGGATCATCCGCACGAGGCGCTTGAGTTCCTCGGGCAGGTTCTGCTGCTCGAGCAGCTCCGAGGAGCCCATGACCGTCGCCAGCGGGTTGTTCAGCTCGTGGGCCACGCCCGAGACCAGCTCGCCGAGGGAGGACAGCTTCTCGTTCTGCAGGAGCTGCGCCTGCATCTCCCGCAGGTCCTCGTAGAGCCGTGCGTTGTTGAGCGCGACCTCGATGAAGGCACACAGCCCCGACAGGCGCCGCGCGTCGTCTTCCGAGAACGGCGCCCGCGCCGCGTCGTGGTACGCGACGATCACGCCTTCGGGCCGACCGAGGATCGCCAGCGGGTGGGCCAGCATCCCCTCGGGCCGGAACGCGGACAGGTCGCGCGCGGTGCGGACCTTCTCGCCGACCACGATCAGCGGCTCGCCGCGCGAGAAGAACGCGTCGTCGAGCAGCTCGCGCCGCACGCGCGTCGGCGTCCCGAGCGGTCGCGGCCGCGGATCGAACACCGCTGCGATCTCGATCTCGCAACGCGAGTCGGACAGCACCCCGAGAAACGCCCCGGTGGCCTCGAGATCGTCGGCCACGATGCGGGTCACCGCCTCGGCCAGCCGGTCCGGATCGAGCTGGGCGCTGACTTCGAGCCCGAGTTCCTGGATCGCCTGCAGTTCGTCCTGCTTGCGCTCGAGCGAAGCCTCGCGCTGCTCGAGGCGCGAGAGCATCAGGAACAGCAGCGTCAGTGGAAGCGCGGAGAGCGAGATCAGCAG
>JAJRXN010000082.1 GCA_024276295.1 Acidobacteriota bacterium | reverse complement strand
GTCTGGGAGCGGATGCGCCGCAGCTCGCGGATCCGGATCGAGACCGAACACCCCGGCGACGGGCGCCGCCTGGTGCTCGAGATGAGCATCGCCGGTCGCAACGTCGTGCGCTGCACGGGCAAGCGGAACTTTCCCGACGGTGAGGTGTTCACCAGCCCCGACGCCCGTTCGGTCGAGGGCGAGATCTTCGTCGACAAGCCGGTGTTCCACAGCGGAACGACGATCGAGGGGGTCTACCTGCAGTTCGAAGGCGGCGTGATCCGCGAGTACCGCGCCGAGAGCGGCCACGACGCGCTGGCGAAGATCATCGAGACCGACGAGGGCTCGAAGCGGCTCGGCGAGGTCGCGCTGGGCATGAACGCCGGCATGAAGACCGTGCTGCGCCATCCGCTGCTCGTCGAGAAGGTCGGCGGGACGCTGCACATCGCGATCGGGGCGTCGTATCCGGAGTGCTACGTCGACGATCCGGCCAGCGAGGAGGGGCGCCGGCAGGCCGACGTGCTGCACGCCTCGGGCGAGCTGAACCGCTCCGCCCAGCATGTCGACATCGTCACCGACTTCCGGCCGGGTGGAGCCGGCCGGCGCGTGCTGCTCGACGACGTGGAACTCTCCGTGCGCGACGGGATCTGGGTCGTGCCGTAGTCCGGGGAATGACGTTCGTTCCGCTGCCCGGCAAGCTGCGCGCCCTGGCGCGGAAGCTGGCCGGGCGACCGATGCCGGCGATCCTCGAGAGCGCCGCTCCATCGCGCGGCGGCGAACTCTCGCTGCTCGCGGCCTGTCCGGCGGCGGCGCTGGTCACCCGTGGCGACCGGGTCGTCGCGTTCGACGGTCGGACCTGGGAATCGCGCCGGGAGGATCCGCTCGCGGCCCTCGAGCGTTGGCTCGGCGATCTGCCGGCCGGTCGTGACGACCGGGGCGCACCGCGGTGGGTGATCGCCGGCTGCCTCGGCTACGACCTCGCGCGACGGATCGAGCGGCTGCCGTCACTGGCGGCGGACGACCAGCCGATGCCCGAGATCTGGCTCGCGCGCTACGACGACGCGCTGCTGTTCGAGCACCGCGGGGGGCGGCTTCTCACCGTGGGGGACGGCCCGGGCGCGGGGCGTTCCTCGCCCGCCGGGTGTCCGCTCCTGCCGGAACGCGCCGACCCCTCCACGCCGCCGCCGCGCGGGTTCACGCGCGCACAGTACATGGCGGCGGTCGAGGAGATCCGCGACGCGATCCGCAGCGGTGACGTCTACGAGGTCAACCTTTCGCAACGCTTCGCCGCCCCGTGGCGAAGCGACCCCTTCACGCTCTACGAGCGTCTGCGGGAACGCAGTCCGGCGCCGTTCGCGGCGTACCTGCGCCTCGGCGGCCGGGCGGTCGTCTCCAGCTCGCCCGAGGAGTTCGTGCGCCTCGACGGCCGCCGGATCGTCACCCGGCCGATCAAGGGCACGCGCGCCCGCGGCGCCACCCCGACGGCGGATCGCGCGGCGGCGCGCGAGCTGCTGCGGAGCGCCAAGGACGATGCCGAACTCGTGATGATCATCGATCTGATGCGCAACGATCTCGGGAGGATCGCCGAGCCGGGCAGCGTGCGCGTGCTCCGACGCCGAGGTCTCGAGCGCCATCCGACGGTCTGGCACCTGTTCGGCGCGGTGGCGGCGACGCTCCGGCCGGAGGTCGGGCCGGCCGAGCTGCTGCGGGCGGTCTTTCCGGCCGGCTCGATCACCGGGGCGCCGAAGATCCGCGCCATGGAGCTGATCGAGCGGCTCGAGCCGACCCGTCGCGGCGCGTTCAGCGGGGCGCTCGTGATGCTGACCTCCGACGGGCGCTGGCGCAGCTCGGTGGCGATTCGGACGATGCAGGTCGTCCAGGACGTCGTCTCGTTCCAGGCCGGCGGAGCGGTCGTGTGGGACTCGGACCCCGCCGCGGAGTATCGTGAGACGCTGGTCAAGGCGGCCGCGATGGCGCGGGCCGCCGGCGTGACCATCGAGTGACACCGATGCCGATCGCCTGGTTCGATGGTCGATATCTGGACGAGGATCGCGCACGCGTGCCGATCAGTGACCCGGCGCTGGGCTGGGGTATCGGACTGTTCGAGGTCGCCCGGGGCTACGCGGGGCGGGCGTTTCGCCTCGACCGGCACGTCGCGCGGCTCGTCCGGTCGGCCCGGGAACTCGGCCTCGACGTCCACCTGCCGCCGCTCGATCCGATCGTCCGGCGTCTGTTCGAGCGCAACGGGCCGCAGGGGGGGGCCGTCCGGCTGACCTGCACCGGCGGCGGCCGGTGCTTTCTGACGATCGGACCGGTCCGGCGTCTTCCGCGTGGCACGCGCACGAGAGGGGGCGTGCTCCGCATCGCGGGCTGGCGCCGGGATCCGCGCGCGCCCCTCGCCGGGCACAAGACGCTCAACTACTACGCCAACATGATCGACCGGCAGCGGGCGTGGGCCGAGGGCGGCGTCGACACGCTGATCCTCGGGCTGCGTGGCGAGGTGCTCGAGGGGACGCGCTCGAACGTGTTCGCCGTCTTCGGGGGGAGGATCGTCACGCCGTCCCTGGGGCTCGGCATCCTGCCGGGGATCACGCGGCAGACCGTGATCGAGCTGTGCCGGGGCCACGGGCTGGCCGTGGCCGAGCGGCGCCTTCCGCTCCGCCGTCTGCTCGAGGCCGACGAGGTGTTCGTCACCAGCTCGCTGATGGAGGTCGTCCCCATCCGCAGGGTCGGCGCCCGCCGCATTCCGGCCCCCGGGCCGATCACGACGACCGTGGCGCGTCTCTACCGCGGAGCCGTCCGGCGCGAGTGCCTGGCCCGGAATGCCCGGGATTCCCGCCGGAATCCGCGCTAAGATGCGCTTCTCCGGCGGCCCTCTCCCGAATCCTCCGTCCGCCGCCGGACCGAACCCGGGACCGACACGCCGATGAGACGCAGACTTCTCGAGTCGCTGCTGCCGGGAGAGCGCGCGCGCCGCTTCGCGCGGCTGCTGCTGTTCGCGGCGCTCGTCGGCGTGATCGCCGGTCTCGGGGCGATCGTCTTCCAGTTCCTGCTCGGAGCCGCCAACTGGTTCTTCCTCGACTACCTGACGGGCTTCCGGCCCGGCGAGGCGGCCGGCGACACCGCCTTCTTCGCTCCGTCCGCGACGCCGTTCCGTCGCTGGATGTTCTTCTTCGTCCCGGCCCTCGGCGGACTGCTCTCCGGCGTGCTGGTGTTCCGGTTCGCCCCGGAAGCCGAGGGTCACGGGACCGACGCGGTGATCGAGGCCTTCCATCGCAAGGGAGGCGAGATCCGGGCGCGCGTTCCGCTGATCAAGACGATCGCCTCCGCCCTGACGATCGGTTCCGGGGGCGCGGGCGGGCGGGAGGGGCCGATCGCCCAGATCGGTGCCGGGTTCGGGTCGCTGCTGGCCCGGCTGATGAAGCTCTCGGTGCGGGAGCGCTGCGTGCTCGTCGCGGCCGGGATGGGGGCCGGCATCGGCGCGATCTTCCACGCTCCGCTCGCCGGCGCGCTGTTCGCGGCCGAGGTGCTCTACCGCGAGATCGACTTCGAGTTCGAGGTGATCGTCCCGGCGACGGTGGCGTCGATCATCGGCTTCGCCGTCGCGGCGATCGCCCTCGGCTGGCAGCCGCTGTTCCGCACGCCGGAGATGGTCTTTCGCAACCCGCTCGAGCTGATCGGCTACCTGGTGCTCGCCGTCGTGCTGGCGCTGTCCGCCGGGATGTTCATCCGGCTGTTCTACGGCACCCGGAACCTGTTCCGCGCGATGAAGCTCCCCGACTGGAGCAAGCCGATGATCGGCGGTTTCGGCACCGGCGCGATCGGGTTCTTCTTTCCGGACGCCCTGTCGACCGGATACGGGATCGTCCAGAACGCCCTCGACGGCAAGAGCGTTGCGGGATTCCTGTTTGCCGCGGTGATGCTGCGGATGCTGACGACCTCGCTGAGCATCGGTTCCGGCGGTTCGGGAGGCGTCTTCGGCCCGTC
>JAJRXN010000554.1 GCA_024276295.1 Acidobacteriota bacterium | reverse complement strand
GCGGCTGGCCGGGGCGTGGGTCGTCGTCGACCCCGCCGAGCGGCGCGCGCGGCTGCGCGAAGGCCTCGAGCGCGAGGCGGCGGCCCTCGGCGCGCGGCCGGTCGACGATCCCGAGCTGCTCGACGAGTCGGCCGGGCTGGTCGAATACCCCGGCATGCTCGGCGGGCGCTTCGACGCGCGCTTCGTCGAGTCGCTGCCCGAGGAGGTGCTCCGCACCTGCCTGCGGCATCACCAGAAGGCGTTCGTGTTCTCGGCCGGCTCGAATCTCGCCCCGGCGTTCGCGGTGGCGGTCGGCGTGCCCGAGGATCCGCGGGGCCACGTCCGGCGCGGCCACGAGTGGGTCGTCTCGGGCCGGCTCGAAGACGCGCTGTTCTTCTGGACCGAAGACCGCCGCCGGCCGCTCGCGGCGCGGCGCGACGCGCTGTCCGGGGTGATCTTCCACAAGCAGCTCGGCAGCTACGCGCAGAAGGCCGGACGGACCGCGCGCCTCGCCGCGACGCTCGCCGCGACGGCCGGGCTGCCGGAAGGGGAGGTCCCCGCGGTCCGGCGCGCGGCCGAGCTGGCCCGCTGCGACCTCGTCACCGGGCTGGTCGGCGAGTTCCCGGAGCTGCAGGGGATCGCCGGCGGGCTGCTGGCCCGCGAGGACGGCGAGCCGGAGCCGGTCTGGCGCGCCATCTACGAACACTACCTGCCCCAGGGACCGGACGACCCGTTGCCGACCGGCGCGATCGGCCGCGTCGTCGGGCTGGCCGACCGGCTCGACACGCTGGCCGGCGGCTTTCTCGCCGGACTCGAGCCGACCGGCAGCCGCGACCCCTTCGCCCTGCGGCGCGCCGGTACCGGCGCGGTGCGGCTGGCCGAGACGCTCGACGGGCTCGATCTCGCCGGTGCGCTCGACGCATCACTCGAGGGCTTTGCGTCGGACGAGCCCGGACCACGGCTGGTCGACGAGGGCGCCGCGGCGCGCGAGGCGGCGCTGGCCTTTCTCGTCGAGCGGTTCGCCTCGCTGGCCGAGCGCCGGGGGGCGCGTTACGACGAGATCGCCGCCGTGCGCGGCGTGATCGCCCGCGACGGGTTCGTCGTCGCCGACCTGTTCCGGCGGCTCGCCGCGCTCGAGACGCTGCGCGGCAGCGAGGACTTCCATGCGCTCGCCGCCGCGAGCAAGCGGGTGCGGAACATCCTCGCCCAGGCGGTCGAACGCGGCGAGCCTGTCGAGCCGGACCAGCACGCCGAGGCCCTCGGGCTGCCGGCGGAGACCGCCCTGCGCGACGCCCTCGCCGGGGCGGAGCGGGCCTCGGCCGAGGCGGCCGGCCGCGGCGACCACGCGGCGGCGTTGCGGGCGATCGCGGCATTACGTCCCGCGGTCGACCGTTTCTTCGACGACGTGCTCGTGATGGACGAAGATCCCGTGTGCCGGAAGGCCCGCCTCGGGCTGCTGGCACGCATCCACCGCCTCGTCAACGCCACCGCGGAGATCGCGGAGCTGGTGGTCGAGGGACGCGACGACTGACGGCCCGGCGCCGGCCAGGCCCGCCCCACCGGGCTTCCGGCCCCGAAACACGAAGGAGGCTTTCGTGAGCACCAGACTGGTCTATGGCTTCGGCGAAGGCGGCGTGGACGGCGACGCCTCGCTGCGCAACCTGCTCGGCGGCAAGGGCGCCAACCTGGCGGAGATGGCGCGGCTGGGCCTTCCGGTTCCCCCGGGGTTCACGATCACGACCGAGGTCTGCACCTGGTTCGTCGGGCACGACGGGCAGTTCCCCGAAGGGCTCGAAGAGCAGGTACGCACCGCGCTCGCCGCGCTCGAAGAGCAGATGGGCAAGCGCTTCGGCGACGAGCGGAACCCCCTGCTGGTCTCGGTGCGCTCCGGCGCCCGGGTCTCGATGCCCGGCATGATGGACACCGTGCTCAACCTCGGCCTCAACGACCGGACGGTCGAGGGTCTGGTGCGCGTCTCCGGCGACCGCCGGTTCGCGTTCGACGCGTACCGGCGGTTCATCGCGATGTACGGCGACGTCGTGCTCGAGATCGGCGCCGCCAGCAGGACCGACCACGACCCGTTCGACGAGCGGCT
>JAJRXN010000553.1 GCA_024276295.1 Acidobacteriota bacterium | reverse complement strand
CGTTCCTCCGTCGCCATCCGCCAGCGCCCGGCGGCCTCCAGGGCCCGGCGGACGAGTTCCTGCGCCCGCTCCGGCGTCGAGGCCTCGGCGTAGGCCCGCAGTTCGGGGGCGTTGCCCGACGGGCGCAGGTGGACGATCTCGTCGCCGTCGAGCAGCAGCCGGACGCCGTCGGTCGTGTCGATCGAGGTGACCGCCCCGGCAAACGGCAGCGCCTCGCCGATCGCCGCCGGTCCGCCCTCGACGAGCTGCGCCAGGCGGGCGACGGCGATCTCGCGCGGGAAGTCCCGCAGCCGGTCGCTGGCGGTGAACCTGGCCGGCAGCGTGGCGACCAGTTCCGAGAGCCGGAGCCCCTGCCGGCGCATCTCGTGCAGCAGCGCGAGATGGACGATCGCGGCGTCGCGGGTCGGGAGCGGGGAGAGCCGCGCGCCGGCGAGCCGGACCGGCGTGGCGGTCAGAAAGCCGCCGTTGGCCTCGTAGCCGACGACCGGCGTGTGGCCGGACCGCGTCGCGGCGAGCATCTCGGCGATCACGAACGGCGAGCCGATCCGGGTCCGTCGCACCTCACGGAACGCGCCACAGCGCTCGACGGCGGTGTTCGAGCTGATCGGCGTGACGACGACGTCGGCTTCGAGGGCGCGGGCGACGAGGATGCCGGCGACGTCACCGCGGACCAGCGCACCGCTCTCGTCGAACAGCAGCGGCCGGTCGCCGTCGCCGTCGGTCGAGACGATCGCATCGAACGGCCGTTCGGCGGCCCAGCGCCGGGCCGCCTTGAGGTCCTCGGGTCGCACGGCCTCGGTGTCGACCGGGACGAACGCCTCGGAACGGCCGAGCGGGACCACCTCGGCGCCGAGCGCGGCGAGGATCTCCACCAGCAGGTCGCGTCCGACTGCCGAATGCTGGTAGACGCCGATCCGCAGCCCCTCGAGCAGCCGCTCGCCGAGGGCCGGGGCGTAGCGGCGCCGGTACGCCTCGCGGGCGACCGGGCTCTTCGCCGGCGCCGGACCGGGTTCACCCAGCATGCCGGATGCGTCGAAGATCTCCGGCAGATCGATCCACCGGGTGCGGATCGCCTGCTCGTCGTCCTTGAGAATCTCGCCGTCGGGGCGGTGGAACTTGATGCCGTTGCGGTCCTCCGGGATGTGGCTTCCCGTGACCATCACCGACGGGATCTGCTGCTCGAGTCCGGCGAGGACCAGCGCCGGCGTCGGGATCCGCCCGCAGTCGACCGGTTCGAGGCCGCGATCGGCGATCGCGCGGGCCACGGCGCGCATGATCCGCCCGCTGCTCGGCCGCAGGTCGCCGCCGATCAGCACCCTCCGGCCGCGACCGAGCAGGCCCGCCGCCTCGAGGTGGTCGACGAAGGCGGCGGTGTAGGCCCAGCAGACGGCGTCGGTCATCGCCTCGACCGGCCCCCGGGCGCCGCTGGTGCCGAAGCGCACGCCGCTGCGTTCCATCAGTTCGGCGATCGCCATGCTCTCGCGCATCGTCAGCCCTCCTTCGGCCGCGGACTACGGCCCGGCCTCGAGCAGCGCGTCGAGCAGCGGGTCGAGGCGCAGCACCGCCATCGCCGAACTGGTGTCCGACATGGCGTACGGCAGGAACAGCCTCCCACCGTGGATCAGCGCCCCGCAACTGTAGACGACGTTCGGCACGTAGCCCTCCCGCTCGTGCTCGGTCGGGCTGAGGATCGGCTGCCGCAGCCGTCCGATCACCCGCGCCGGATCGTCGCGGTCGAGCAGCACCGCGCCGATCATGTAGCGGCGCATCGGGCCGACGCCGTGCGTGAGCACCAGCCACCCGGCGTCGGTCTCGAGCGGCGAGCCGCAGTTGCCGATCAGCACGGTCTCCCAGGGCTCGCGGGGGCGCAGCAGGATCTCGTGCTCGTGCCAGAAGTGGAGGTTCTCCGAGAACATCAGCGTCAGGTTCTCACCGTCCTGCCGGCCGAGCATCGCGTAGCGACCGCCGATCCGGCGCGGGAACAGCGCGAGCCCCTTGCCGGTCGCGCTGCGGCCGTTGAGCGTGATGATCTTGAAGCTCAGGAAATCCCGCGTCTCGATCAGTTGCGGCACCGCGGCGAAGCCGTTGTTCGCGGTGTAGGTGGCGTAGTACGTCGCGTCGCCGTCGCTCTCGAAGCGCACGAAGCGCGCGTCCTCCATGCCCTGGGTCTCGTTGCGCGAAACGGGGAACAGGACGCGCTCCGACAGGTCGCAGGCCTCGTCGAAGCGGATCGCGTAGTTCGACTCGGCGAGCCACAGCATCGTGCGCAGCGTGCGCTCGTCGACGGCGTCGCCGAACTCGCGCCGGTGCTCGGCGATCCGCCGCTCGAGATCGCTCAGCTCGAAGTTCTGGTCGAGCCCGGAGAGGATCACCCCCGAGGTCACGTTGTAGGCGTCGAGTTCACGCAGCTTGAGCGTGGAGGTGTGGCGGTCGTAGCTCGGATCGGAGATCACCTCGGGACGCTCGGCGAACCGTCCGACCGGATCCTCGCGGATCGTGCCGTCCGCGCCGATCACTCCGCTGCGGAAGACGATCGACGACAGGTGTCCCTCGCCCACGGCACGGAAGCTCAGGATGTAGCGCAGCGCGCCCTCCGGCACCCGCGACTGGTCGGGGTGGGGGACGATCGACGGATTGAAGTAGGCCGCCGCCTCGACCGCGTACTCCTGGGTGAACACGGCGCCGAGCAGCAGGCGGCGTTCGCGGCTCAGTGCGGGCGAGTCGAGCCGCATCAGCAGCCGCAGGTCGTCGTCGCCGGCGCGGGCGCGCAGCCGGTCGCGCGCGATCTCCTCGTGGGCGAGGAAGATCTGCTCGATGTCGCGGTGCCGGTCGCGGAAGTCGTCGAGGGTGCGCGCCGCCGAGGTGCGGACGTCCTGCTCGGACATCGCGAGGATCCGCTCGATCACCTCGCGCTCGTGGGCCGGACGGCTCGGTGCGAAAAAGCGCGTGATCACGCGTCCCTCGTCGGACGCGAACCGCTCGTCGAGCCGCTCGACGTCGATCCTGCTCATCGCTCGTGCTCCCCGGCGCCGGCGAGGCCGTCGATCAGCTCGCCGACGGTGGTCGTCGCCCCGGCCGTCACCTCGTCGGCCGCACCGTAGTAGACGAGCAGCTCGTCGCCCTGCGAGCCACGCACCCATCCGGTCGGGAACACGACGCCGCCGAAAAAGCCCGCCGTCTCCCATGGGGCCTCCGGGGAAAGAATCGGTCGCGCGGCGCGCGCCCGCACGCGCCACGGCGCGTCGCGGTCGAGCAGCACCGGCCCGGCGCAGTAGCGGTCGCCGGCGTCGGCGCCGTGGTAGAGCACGAGCCAGCCGGCGTCGGTGGCCAGCGGCGGGCAGCCCGCCCCGACGCGGGCCGCGTCCCACGTGCCGGTACGGGGACCGAAGACCGGCCGGTGTCCGCCCCAACCGTGCAGGTCGCCGCTGGTGGCGTACCAGATCGCCGGCTCGCCGAGGGCCCGCGGGACCGGCCGCGTCAGCGCCGCGAAGCTCCCGCCCGGCCGGGCGGGGAACAGCACGACGTCGAGATTCTCCGGCGGGAGGATCACGCCGTGACGCTCGAAGCGGCGGAAGTCGCGCGTCGAAAGCAGCGCCGTCGCGACGCCCCACGGACTGACCGCCTTGCAGGTGACCAGCCAGCGGTCGTCGAGCGGCGTGATCCGCGGGTCCTCGAGCCCCCAGCTCTCGAGCGGCGTCGCCGGCCAGAGCGCCGGCTCGTCGTCGACGGCGAACCGCACGCCGTCGCGCGAGCGCGCGACGCGCAGGTGCGAGATCGACGTCAGGTAGAGCCGCCCGCGGTGCCGGAACATCCGCGGATCGATCCGTTCGAGCGCCGGGTCGTCGGCCGCGAAGCGGTG
>JAJRXN010000552.1 GCA_024276295.1 Acidobacteriota bacterium | reverse complement strand
GAGGTGATCCCTTCAAGAAACCCCGTCGCAGGCGCGGACCTCCCTCGCCTCCCCGGAATCCTCGTCGATGTGGCGCACGCAGGACCTCGCCGAGCCCAGCTCGAACTCGGCGCGCATGGTCTCGCCCAGTTCTCGGTACGCCTTCCAAAGATGATAGTGGGCGAGGAACTGCAGAGGCATGTCCTCTATCTCGATGGCGTCGGTCAGCGATTCCTTGAGCGCCGCGAGCCCCTCGTCGCGCCGGCCGAGCGTGACGAGCGCACGGCCCATCCACAGCCGGATCCTCGTGCACTCCTCGGGGAATCTCCCGACCGCCCGCGGCAACGCAGCCTCGGCGGCCTCGAGACAGCCCCGCGGGTCGCCCGAGTTGTAGCGCAGCTCGGCGATCTGGCTCCACATGACCATGACATTGATCTCGTCGCCGCTCTCCTCGAGCAGCTTCGCCGCGCGCTCGGCCGCAGCGATCGCCTCGTCCCAGCGCTTCTCGACGGCCAGAGCCAGCGCCTCGTTGCCGAGGATCCAGGCTTCCGCCTGGGCATCGTCCTCGCGAAGGTGCGCGCGGGCGCGTGCGAGGAACGCGAGCGCGATCTCCGACGAGCCGAGGTCGAGCCAGATCCTCGCGGCCTGCACGTGGGCATGGACCAGCAGATCACGATCGGCCAGGCTGTGGTCGGACAGGAGCTGCTCGATCGTGCCGAACGCCAGGCGGAGCCTGCCGACACGCTGGAGTCCGATCGAGATCGTGATCAGAGCCTTCTGCTGGACCTTCGGCAACGTTCCGGCCTTCCGCGTACGCGGTCGCAGCGGGAGCAGGTAGCGCAGCCCCTCGCGCACGTGCCCCTGCTGCATCAGCTCGAGGCCGCGTTCGAGAAGGGTCTCCGGCTCAGCGTCGGGTGGTGCGGAGCCGACGAGTTCCTCGAGTTCGAGCAGGTCGGCCGCCTCGTGCAGCGGACGACGGTAGACGTCGAGCAGGGCGCGGACCCGGATCAGGCCCGGTTCGACCTTGCCCTGCTCGATCTTGCACACGGTCGAGGAGGGAATAGGTTCGCCGGCCTGGCGCGTGCGCTCCTGGACCTGCCTGAGGGTCAGCCCGGCCTCGCGCCGACATTCGCGCAGGCAGCGGGCCATTGCGGGGGACGCCTTGATCGCTTGTCTGGGCATGAGCCAGATATACGGGGATCATTTCGGACTGTCAACGACCGCCCGCGAGCCGTCGAGGACCGATCCGCACCGTTTCCGGCCGACCGGGCCGGGCTTCAGATCGCTTCGAACGAGTGCGGACAGGCCCGCGATGGGCCTACTTCTGGATGCCGCCGTTCGCGTCTTCGGCCGGCTTGTCGCCGTCGTCGGTCGCGGTCTTCATCGCCCCGCGGAAGTTCTTGATCGCCTCACCGACTCCCTTGCCCAGTTCCGGGAGCTTCCGCGCCCCGAACAGCAGGGCGATGATGAAGAACAGGAGCAGGAGTTCCGGCGTCCCGAGCGGGCCGATCAGCGCGAGAGGTGTGGTCATCTCAGGATCCCCGGCATCCCGGCGCCGAAGCTGGCGCGGGGCTGCGTTCCATTATGCCCTCCGCACGTGGGCTTTTTCACGCGCCGATCCGATCGTTTCCGGGACCTGGCCGCCGGATCACCCGCACGGGGCCGGCGCGTCGCGTCACCCCGTGGTCATCGAGGCACTCGAGCAGTGGGATGGCGTACTTCCGCGACAGGCCGAAGAGTTCCTTGAACCGGCCGACATCGATCGTCGTCCGCCCCTCGGCCGCCTCGAGGCCCACGCGCCGGGCGATCCGGTCGAAGCGGCTCTTCGCCATGTAGACCCCCTCGCGGACCCGGACGAGATCGCCCCGGCGGCAGGCGAGCGACAGCAGGGGGGCCGGCAGCGGACCGGAGCCGAGCACCCGGGCGAGATCGGCCGCCGGGAGAAACGGCTCTTCGGCCTCCTCGAGCGCGGAGACGATCCTCCGGCAGAGTTCCTCGCCTTCCGGGTCGAGCACGGCCTCGTGGCCGGCCCGTGCCACGGTGCTCGGATCGGCGGAGACCAGACCGCGCGAGGCGGCCAGCCCGAGCAGGTCCCGGAACGCGTCCGGCTCCCAGCGCGGAGCGACCTCGGCCCGCAGGCGCCCGGGAGGCAGCCCCTCGCCCAGCGGCTGCTCGCGGTGGTATCGCTCGATCCGCTCGACGAGTCGCGCGAGCAGCGCCTCGAGCCCTTCGGCGGAAACCAGCCGGCTCTCGCCGAACAGTCGCACCGGCCGGTCCCTCGCGCCGAGCCGGCCTTCGCGCGCCAGGCACCGGGCCTGCTCTGCAAGCAGACCGCAGCGCAGGCTCGCCGAGGCGAGGGCCAGGCCCTCGGGCCCCGCGTCGCGGACCGCGACGGCCAGGCGTCGCGGAGGATCGGCCTCGGCAAGCTCCCGCACTCTCTCTTCCCACGCCGCCGGTACCAGCCGGCGGCGCGGCGGGTCGATCTCGCAGACGCTGCCGCCCCCGAGCGTGCAGACGGGGCTGAAGCGACGGATCACGAACCGGTCTCCCGGAAGCACGGCCACGGGGGCCTCGAGCCGGAGCTGACACGCCGCGGTCGCACCCGGCTCGATCCGGCGCGAGCCCGCGATGCGCACGCGGGCCATCACCTCGGCCGTGCCGTGGTGCATCCGCACCCGCATCCGATGCTCGACCGGCACCGGCGCATCGCCGACCACCTCGACGAGGGCGTCGAACAGACGGGTGACGACGGCGCAGCCGGGCGGGACCAGCACCTGCCCCCGGGCGAGGTGTCCGCGGTCGATTCCCGAGAGGTTGACGGCGACGCGGTGCCTCGGCCCGACCTCCGCGACCGGTCGCCCGTGGACCTGCAGGCCGCGAATCCGCCCTCGCCGACCGCCCGGAATCGCCAGCAGTTCGTCGCCGGCAGCCAGCACCCCGCCCTGAAGCGTCCCCGTGACCACCGTGCCGAAGCCGCGCGCGGCGAACACCCGGTCGATCGGCAGCCGTGGCCAGGGCCCTTCGCGTCGCGGCTCGACCGCCCGCGCCTGCCGCACGAGCGCCTCGCGCAGCGCGTCGAGCCCCTCGCCGGTCGTTCCGCTGGCGCGGACCACCGGTGCGCCTTCGAGGAAGGTCCCGGCGATGGTCTCTTCGATTTCCTGTTCGACCAGATCGAGCATCTCAGGATCGGCCAGGTCGATCCGCGTCAGGGCGACGAGGCCGCGACGCACGCCGAGCAGCCGGCAGATCGCCAGGTGTTCGCGCGTCTGCGGCATCACCGACTCGTCGGCGGCGACCACGAGCATCACGAGATCGATGCCGCTCGCCCCGGCGAGCATGTTGTGTACGAAGCGCTCGTGCCCGGGCACGTCGATGAAGGCGAACAGCACGCCGTCGTACTCGTGGTGAGCAAAGCCGATGTCGATCGTGATGCCGCGGCGCTTTTCTTCTTCCCAGCGGTCCGGGTCGATGCCGGTCAGTGCGCGGACCAGGGTCGACTTCCCGTGGTCGATGTGCCCTGCCGTGCCGACGACGACGTGCTCCGGCATCGCCAGATATCAGTGGGGATCGGGACCGGCGGTGCGAGGCCGCCGGTGCGCCCCGCGCTCGATCGACCGCCGCCCCAGACCGGCGACCCGCCCGAGCGTCGCCACGAGCGCCTCGCGATCGAACGGCTTGGCCAGACAGGGTCGGCCGTGTCGCTCGAAGACGGCCCGGCCTCCCGCGTGGCGAAGGTCGCCGGTGGCGAGCACGACCCGGTCGACGAACGCCGGGGCGGTCTCGCCGAGCCTCGCCAGCAGTTCGGCGCCCCCGAGACGCGGCAGGCCGAGGTCGCAGAGCATCGCACCGAACGGCTCGGAGGACGGCGCCTGTTCGAGCGCGGCGAGGGCCTCGATGCCGTCAGGCACGCGGTGCACATCCGCACCTTCGGCGGTGAGGATCTCGCCGACCAGTTCGGCGACCGCGTCGTCGTCTTCGGCGACGAGCACGCGCAGACCGGCGAGCCGCCCCGCACGCCGAGCGGCGCGGACCCCCGGCTCCTCGCGCGGTGCCGGTTCCGCTGCCATTCGCTCCTCCGGCGGAGCGGCCGGGAGACGCACGACCATCCGCGCCCCGGCACCGGGGGTGCTTTCGATCTCCACCTCGCCGCCGTGCTCGCGCACGGTCGAGGCCACAAGGGCGAGGCCGAGTCCGGAACCCTTTCCTTCGGGCTTGGTCGTGAAGAACGGCAGGAAGACCCTGTCCTGGAGTTCGGGCGGGATGCCCGGACCGTTGTCCTCGACGGCGAGTTCGACGTCGCCCGACCGCGTGCGCGCCAACCGGACCGTGATCCGGCGCGTTCCCTCCTGCCCTTCGAGCGCGTGGAGGGCGTTGGTCAGCAGGTTGAGCAGCACGCGCAGCATCTCGTCGGCATCGGCGGCGACGAGCGGAAGCCCCGGCTCGACGTCGAACGCCACCTCCACGCCGGACTTGCGCAGCGGGTGCGCCATCAGCGAGAGGGCCTTGCCGGCGATCGTCTCGAGTGCGAGCGGTCGCCGCCCCTCGTCCTTCGGCCGCGCGACGTCGAGCATGTCGCGGACGATCCGCTGGCAGCGCCGGGCCTCCTCCGCGAGCGTCCGGACCCAGTGCCCGGGCCGCTCGCCGAGCTGGCCGTCGGCGAGCATCTGCGCGTAGCCGAGGATCGTGGTCAGCGGCTGGTTGATCTAGTGAACGATACCCGCCATCAGCGTGCCGAGGGCGCTGAGCTTTTCGACCTGCAGCCACTGCCGCGCCCGACGGCGCTCCTCGGTGACGTCCTCGAGCACGAGCACCGTCTCGTGGGCCTGCTCGTCCGGGGAAACGACGCGGAACAGCCGGGCGACGATCGTACAGTCGGTGTCCGGCAGCGAGATCTCGACCTCGCGCGGGCCGTCCCGATCCTGCTCGTCACCGATCGCCGAGACCTCGACCGGTCCGATCCGTCGCAGACGGCCGTTCTCGTCGATGCGGTGCCCCGCCCGCTCGAGCAGGTCCCGGCCGACCGGGTTGGCGATCCGGACCCGCGCCTCGCCGTCGAGCAGCACGATGCCGAGCGGAAGGTGCTCCATCGCGGCCCCGAGGCGGCCTTCCTCGCGGGAACGCTGGGCGCGCAGGCCGATCAGCGCGAGCCTCAGGGACGCCAGCACGGCACGGATCACGCGCCGCGCGGAAGCCGGCGGGGCGCCCGCCCAGCCGAGCGCGATCGCGATCGGTTCCTCGGAATCGTCGAGCGTCACCCAGACTCCGGCGCGCCGGCTCGCACGCATCGCGTGGCTTCCGGTCCGCGTGCGGACGTGCGGCGCGGCAAGCCCGGCCGGATCGATGGCGCGGCGAACGGCGTCGTCCTGCGCCGCCGCCGGCCAGGCGACGGCCCGGGGCGGAGCCGCGGACTCCAGCGCCGCGACGACCGCTCCGCATGCGGGCCGCAGCAAGGCGCCGAGGCAGGTGGCGGCCGCATCGAGGGCGGCGTCGAGAGTGACCGCCGTGGCGAGCGAGCGTGTCAGCGTCAGCAGCGAGGCAAGTTCCTGCCCGTTGCCCTGCTCGTGGGCGGCCCGTCGGGCGCGCTCCTCGAGAGCGCGGCCCAGCAGGCCGGCGTGCCGCTCGACGCCCCGCCGCTCGCGGACGCTGAACGGACGGAGGGCGCGCGAGAGAACGAGCAGCCCGCAGAGCGGCTCGCCGAGGGGCACGCGGAGTTCGTGCTCGAGCGAGAGGGATGCGAGGAGATCGTCGAGGGCATCGATCCGCTCGCCGGAGCGGCCCCGTCCGAGCGCGAGCCCCCTGTCACCCGCCAGCTCGAGTTCGATCGGCGGCATCGGAAACCGGACCCATTCGCCGGATGCCGCACGGCGGCGCGCAGCCGCAACCCTGCCATCGGCCCCCCACAGTGCCGCGAAGTCGGCCGCCGGCTCCTCGACCGCGAGCAGCGCGGCCAGGACACCGTCGGCGTCGCGCGCCGCGAGCAACGCCGCAGCGAGCTTCTCGACCCGGGATCGCGGACTCACAGGGGCGACCTCGTCGTCACGACCTTCTGGATCAGACGCATCGTCCGGGGATTCTACCCCGCTGAGCCTTCCCGCCCCGGGACCGGAGCATGGGAACACGAGAGCCGGGAAGGATCTTCCCGGCTCCCATGCATCGCGATGCCGACATCAGGGTCTCAGGCGAACTGCCGCCGGCGCACGAGGCGGGCGACGCGGCGGCGTGCCGCGGCGCGCAGGCCGCGCGGTCTGGCGAACAGACGGCGCAGGCGCTCCTTGGCCTGGGTCTCGATCTGGCGCACGCGCTCGCGGCTGACGCCCATCTGCTCGCCGATCTCCTTGAGCGTCAGCACGGGGCAGCCGTCGAGACCGAAGCGGTGCTTGACGACCAGCCGCTCCTGCTCGTTGAGCATCTCGAGCGCCACGGTGACCAGTTCGGTCCCCTCGCGCTTGAGCAGCTCGGACTCGGGACTCTCGGTCCCCTTGTCGACCAGGAAGTCGCTGACCGGGGTCTTCTGCTCCTTGCCGACCGTGTCGTCGATCGACATCTCGCGGCTGCGCACCTGGAGCACCTGGTCGACCTTCTTGACCGACACCTCGAGTTTCTCGCTCAGCTCGCCGCGGTCGGGAGTCCGCCCGAGTTCCTCGCGGAGCATTCTCTCCGCCTCGCGCAGTTCGCGGATCTTCTTCATCTGGTAGGTGGGGACCCGGACGACGTTCACCTGCTCGGCGAGCGCCTTGAGGATCGACTTGCGGATCCACCAGATCGCGTAGGTGATGAACTTGGTGCCCTTGGTGGGATCATACCGTCGTGCGGCCTCGATCAGGCCGAGGTTGCCCTCGTTGAGCAGATCCTCGAGCGGCAGGCCGAGGTTGCGGTACTCGCTCGCCACCTTGACTACGAAAGAGAGATTGGCGGCGACGAGGTGCTCGAAGGCGTCCTTGTCTCCGTCTCTCACACGCTCTGCCAGTTCGCGTTCCTGGTCTCGGGTCAGCAGGGAGTACTCGCGGATCTCGGTGAAGTAGCGGCTGAGGACGCTCCTCTCCGCGTAGCTGCTCTCCATCTCGCTCCTTCCCCTCCCGGCTCGGGGGTACACCGAGACCGGGATGCTCACGCGCACGGTGCTCGCGCCAGGATTCGGCGCGAATGACAGAAAAGGCAGGTCTTCAGCGCGGGCTTCTCCGCCTGCGGGCGAATCACCAGCGACTACGACGACTGACCTCTTCCCGTGCGCTGCGATCGCTTCCCCTCACGATCGCAATCGTCCAGGAGTGACATCGGGTGCAGCGCAACGCGAACGGCAATTGAACCCGGGTCAACATCCTGACACTGCGGCTGTCAATGACGAATATCACCATCAGGTGTATCGATTGTCAACCTTCCCGGCCGGATTTTATGAACCGGTCAAGAAAAAGTCATCCGGCGCTCGCAATCGTGGCGAACAGGTTCGGGCGTCAGTGAAGGAAATCGTCACGCCCGCGACCTTCGAGAACACGGAACCGCGGCCGCCGGGACACTCCGGGCGGGCGGCCGGGACCACCCCGGATCGTCCAGAGCAGGAAGAGGTAGCCGCAGGCCATCCCCCCGAGGTGGGCGATGAAGGCGACACCTCCCCCACGGTTGGCGGTCACCGCTCCGTAGAGGTTGATGGCGGCGAACACCAGCGCCATCACCCAGGCCCGGATCGGCGCCGGGATCGGGAAGATGAACACCTGGCGCTGGGGAAACAGCGCCGCGAACGCCGCGACGACGGCGAGGACCCCGCCGGAAGCTCCGATCACCGGCACGAAGGCGGCCCCGAGGAAGAACACGACGACCGTGTGAGCGAGCCCCCCACCGACCACGCCGGCGACGAACAGCCACAGGAAGCGCCGGGAGCCGAGGACGCGTTCGACATCCCCGCCGAACATCCACAGGCCGAGCAGGTTCATCAGCAGGTGCCAGATCCCCCCGTGCAGCAGCGCGTAGGTGCCGAGCTGCCAGACCGCGAGCCGGCCGACCACGAGCCCGGGCACCAGCGCGAGCCAGGAGACCAGACCACCGAGCCCGGCGAGCTGGGCGAACACCTGGACGCCGAAGGCGACCGCCAGCGTGATGGCGATCTTCTTGACCATCGGGGAGAACGGCGGCAGGTAGAGCGCCATGCCACCGGACTGGGGGCCGTGGGAATACGACATGCGCGGATTATAGGGGCGCGCGGCGCCCGAGGCCTGCCTACGTGCAGCGCAGCTTGTTGGTAGTGCAAGGCGGGTCGAGGCTCGCCCGCCAGGGGGTGCGGTAGCGCCGCGACAGGTCCGGTGCGGCTGGGGCGCCGGCACGGGCCGACGGGGGCGCATCTGTCCGGGCGCGGGGCGGGCAGGCCGCCCGGTGGCCGGGCCGGGCACACGGCCGCTTCCTCAGAACGCGTGCT
>JAJRXN010000551.1 GCA_024276295.1 Acidobacteriota bacterium | reverse complement strand
GCGCGCCTGTTTCTCGACAGCGCCGGCCTGGCCTCGGCCGACGTTGCGATCCGTCTCCGCAAGCGGATTCCCCACGGCGCCGGCCTCGGCGGCGGCTCGTCCGATGCCGCGGCGGTGCTCGCGTGCCTCGACCGGCTCGCGGGCCGGCCGCTCGGAGCCGCGCGCCTTGCCGGGCTCGCGGCGTGTCTCGGCTCCGACGTGCCGTTCTTTCTCGTCGGTGGGCTCGCCGTCGGCCGCGGCCGGGGCGAGATCGTCGAGCCGCTCGACGACCTGACGGCGTCGGCCGTGGTGCTGGCTCGCCGCGATCCTCCGTTGCCGACCGCCGAGGTCTACCGGCGGGCCCGGCGAGGATTGACGCCGCGCGCCGATCCTCCTAACATCCGGCGATTCTTCCGGTACTTGCGCGCAGGAGCGGACCGGTTGCCGCCCGTTTTCAACGAGCTGGAAGAGGCGGCGACGGCGCTGCGACCGGGGATCTCGCGGCTGGTCTCCCGCCTGGCGGCGCTGGGGGGACGCGCGGCGATGACCGGGAGCGGTTCTGCCGTCTACGCGCTGTTCGAGGACGCCAGCGCCGCGGAGCGTGCCGCGGAGGCCCTTCGTTGCGAGGAACCGGAAGCCTGGATCGAGGTCACGCGGACGCTCGGAAGAGGCGGCCGCGATTGAGAGAGCGCGGCGGGCACGCCACGGGGACAACGAAACACGACAACGGCCGGGCCCGCAGGGCGCTGGAGGGGATGGGCGTTCCGCCACTTGCCGGTCCGTTCGGAGGAGGGGAGGTCACTTCATGGAGATCACGGACATCAAGGTGTTTCCGGTCGACGAGGAGAAGCTCAAGGCCTTCGTGACGGTCGTCTTCGACCAGTGCTTCGTCGTCTGTGACATCAAGGTCATTCACGGCAACAACGGCCTCTTCGTCTCGATGCCGTCCAAGCGCCGCAAGGACGGAACCTTCCGCGACGTGGCCCACCCGCTCAACAGCGACACGCGGCGCATGATCGAGGAGAAGATCCTCTCGGCCTACGAGCACGCGCTCGCGTCCGGCGCGACCCCGCGCCGGGCGCGACAGCCGCGGGAAGCCGACCCGGACAGGCGGGAGGCCGGCGGCGTGGCGCCGGTCCGCCACGACGGTGGCGGTCTGCATCCCGAGGCAGGAGCCTGACGGGAGAGACAGCGGTGAAGCGACGTACGGGCATCGGAAACGCGGAACTCAAGGTCTTCGGTGGGTCGGCCCATCCGGAGCTGCTGCGCGAGATCACCGAGTACCTCGACATCGAGCCGGGGCAGGTGTTGCTCGAGCGGTTCAGCGACGGCGAGTGCTACGTGCAGATCCTCGAGAACGTGCGCGGCGCCGACGTGTTCGTGATTCAGCCGACGTCGAGCCCGGCCGAGAACCTGCTCGAGCTGCTGCTGATGCTCGACGCGTTCAAGCGGTCGTCCGCCGAGCGGGTGACCGCGGTGCTGCCGTACTTCGGCTACGCGCGCCAGGAGCGCAAGGACCGCCCGCGGGTCCCGATCAGCGCCAAGCTCGTCGTCGACCTGATCGAGACCGCCGGCGCGGACCGCGTGCTGACGATGGACCTGCACGCCCCCGCCATCCAGGGGTTCTTCGACATCCCGGTCGACCACCTGTTCGCGGCGCCGGTGCTGATCGACTACCTCAAGGGACTCGAGCTGGAGAATCCGGTGATCGTCTCTCCGGACGCGGGCGGCGTCGAACGGGCCCGGGCGTATTCGAAGCGCGTCGGAGGCGACCTGGCGATCGTCGACAAGCGGCGGACGGGCCACAACGTGGCCGAGTCGATCCAGGTCATCGGCGAGGTCGACGGCCGCGACTGCGTGATCGTCGACGACATCATCGACACCGCCGGGACGTTCTGCGGCGCGGTGCGGGCGCTGAGGAAGGCGGGGGCCCGCTCGGTCCGGGGCTGCTTCTCCCACGCCGTGCTCTCCGGCCCGGCGATGGACCGGCTCGCCGAGATGGACGAACTGGCGGAGATCGCTGCCACCAATACAATCCCGCTCGACGATCGCCGCCGGTCCTTCGAGAAGCTCCGGGTTCTCTCGGTCGCCCCGCTCCTGGGTGAGGCGATCCGGAGGACCTACACGAACTCCTCGATCAGTTCGCTTTTCGTCTGATCGAGGCCGGCGGAAACCGGGACGACCGAGGAACGAACATGAAGCAGCAGGAAGTCATCATCGAGTGCGATCTGAGAGACGAGGTGGGGACGGGCGCCGCGCGCCGGCTCCGCCGGGGGCTCGCGATCCCCGCCGTGGTCTACGGCGGCGGGCGGGACCCGCAGCCGGTGGTCGTCGACCCGCGGCCGGTCGAACACGTGCTCGAGGGGGACCGGGGGCTCAACACGCTGATCCAGCTCCGCGTGGCGGGACGTGATCTCAAGCGGATGGTGATGCTGCGGGACGTGCAGCGCGATCCGGTGACGGAGGCGCTGCTTCACTGCGACTTCGTGCGCGTCGAGATGGACGAGCCGATGGAAGCGACCGTGCTCGTGCGCTTCGAGGGCACGCCGATCGGTGTCAAGAGCGAGGGCGGCCTGGTCGAATTCGTGCACCGCGAGGTCACGATCAAGGCGCTGCCGGCCGAGATCCCCTCCCATCTGTCCGCCGATCTTTCCGACCTGCACGTCGGCCAGCACTTCGAGGCCGGAGAACTGCCGCTGCCCGAGGGCGTGACGCTGGTGACCGACCCGAAGGAAACGCTGTGCACGATCGTGCTGCGGCACGTGCCCGTCGAGGAGGAAGAGGCCGCGGCGGCCGAGGCCGAGGGCGAGGCGGGTGCCGCGGCGGCCGAGGGCGAGGCGGCGGCGGAAGCGGAAGCGTCGGGCGACTGAGCCGGGCCGGATGCGCCGTCGATGCGTCTGGTCCTCGGGCTCGGCAATCCCGGCCGTCGCTATGCCCGCACGCGGCACAACGTCGGCTTCCACGTCGTCGAGGAACTCGCACGCCGGCATGGCATTCCGCTCGACCGCGAGCGGCACCGCGCGCGGTTCGGCACCGGCCGCATCGGGAACGCCCCGGTGATGCTGGCCGAGCCGCAGACGTTCATGAACCTCTGCGGCGAGGCGGTGCGGCCGCTGCTGAAGTACCACGCGCTGGTCCCCGAGGAGATGATCGTCGTCCACGACGAGGCCGACCTTCCGCCGGGGACGGTGCGGGTCAAGCAGGGCGGCGGCCTGGCGGGCCACAACGGGCTGCGATCACTGGTGCAGCATCTCGGGACCGGCGAGTTCCTGCGCGTGCGCGTCGGGATCGGTCGTCCGCCGGAAGGCTCGCCGGCGATGGCCGACTGGGTGCTGATGCCGCCGGCGCCGGAGGACGCGGCGGCGCTGGCCGCCGGGGTCGACACGGCCGCGGAGGCCGTCGAGGAGATTCTCGCCGAAGGCGTCGAGGCGGCGATGCGGCGCTTCAACCGGCGGGTCACGACGGAGTGAACGGGGAGCGGGGTGCGGAGGTGCGCGGGATCGCGCGCCGCGCCTCGACAGGGTGAACGCGGAGGAGACGCAAGCATGGAAACGGTGTTCTTTCTGGTTCCGGTCGCGGGAATCGTTGCCTTGGCCTTCGCGCTGTATCGGTCGGCGTGGGTCGGCCGGCAGGATCAGGGCAACGACCGGATGATCGAGATCGCCGCGGCGATCCGCGAGGGCGCGATGGCGTTCCTGGCGCGCGAGTACCGCGTGCTGGCGATCTTCGTCGTCGCGGTGGCGGCGCTGCTGGCGGTGGGCAACCTCGGTGGAGCCGAGGAGGGCGGACTGTTCAGGCATCCGCTGATCGCGTTCTCGTTCATCGTCGGCGCGGCCTGCTCGGGGCTGGCCGGCTTCTTCGGGATGCGGGTCGCCACGGCGGCCAACGTGCGCACGACCAACGCGGCCCGCACGGGGCTGAACCAGGCGCTGGCGATCGCGTTCGCCGGCGGTTCGGTGATGGGGCTGTGCGTCGTCGGCCTCGGCGTGCTCGGGCTGAGCCTGCTGTTCCTGCTGTACTGGTTCACGCCGGTGCTCGGCGGCGGACCCGACAGCCCGGGCCATCTCGGACACGTGGTGACGATTCTTTCCGGGTTCTCGCTCGGTGCGTCGTCGATCGCGCTCTTCGCGCGCGTCGGCGGCGGGATCTACACCAAGGCGGCCGACGTCGGCGCGGACCTGGTCGGCAAGGTCGAGGCCGGGATTCCGGAGGACGATCCACGCAACCCGGCGGTCGTGGCCGACAACGTCGGCGACAACGTCGGCGACGTCGCCGGCATGGGCGCCGACCTGTTCGAGTCCTACGTCGGAGCGATCATCGGCTCGATGGTGATGGGAGCGGCGGCGACGATCGGGGCGCGGGAGGCGACCCTGCTGCCGCTGATCCTCGCCGGCGTCGGCATCGTCGCCTCGATCATCGGGACGTTCTTCGTGCGGGTGCGTGAGGGCGGCAATCCTCAGACGGCGCTCAATACCGGCTCGATCATCGCCGGCGTGCTGATGGTCGTCGCCACCCTGTTCACCGTCCGCGCGCTGATCCCGGAGGCCGGGATCACGCTGGCCAGCGGCCGGGTCGTCGGCTGGCTCGGCCTGTTCTCGGCGACCGTCGCCGGCCTCCTCGCCGGGATCCTCGTCGGGCTGACCACCGAGTACTACACGTCGAAGGACCGCGGGCCGGCGCAGCAGATCGCGCGCGACTCCCGCACCGGCGCGGCGACGAACATCATCTCCGGCCTGGCGGTCGGCATGAGTTCGACGGCGCTGCCGGTGCTCTGGATCGCGGCGGCGATCCTGGCGTCGTTCCAGCTCGGCGGGCTGTACGGCATCGCGCTGGCGGCGCTGGGCATGCTCTCGACGACGGGGATCCAGCTCGCAGTCGACGCCTACGGTCCGATCGCCGACAACGCCGGCGGGATCGCCGAGATGGCCGGTCTGCCGCCGGAGGTCCGCGGTCGGACCGACAAGCTCGACGCCGTCGGCAACACGACCGCCGCGATCGGCAAGGGCTCTGCGATCGGCTCCGCCGCGCTGACGGCCCTCGCGCTGTTCTCGGCGTTCCAGACCCAGATCAACGCCCAGCTCGGTCCGGGCAGGACGATGACGATGGACCTGGCGAGTCCGGCGATCGTCGCCGGCCTGCTCGTCGGTGCGATGCTGCCGTTCCTGTTCTCGGCGCTCGCGATGCGAGCCGTCGGCGCCGCCGCCTTCGAGATGATCGAGGAGGTGCGCCGGCAGTTCCGCGAGATCCCCGGCCTGATGGAAGGCAAGGCGCGCGCGGACTACGCCCGCTGCGTCGACATCTCGACCGCCGCGGCGATCCGCCGGATGATCGTCCCGGGGCTGATCGCGGTCCTGACGCCGGTCGTCGTCGGCTTCGGCTCGAGCTACTTCTTCGGCGATCCGGCGGCGCTCGGCGGCCTTCTCGCCGGCGTCACCGCGTCGGGCGTGCTGATGGCGATCTTCATGGCCAACGCCGGCGGCGCGTGGGACAACGCGAAGAAGTACGTCGAGGAGGGGCACGAGGGCGGCAAGGGCTCCGAGACCCACAAGGCGACCGTGATCGGCGACACGGTCGGCGATCCGTTCAAGGACACCGCCGGCCCGTCGCTGAACATCCTGATCAAGCTGATGAGCGTGGTGGCGCTGGTCATCGCGCCGCTGCTCTGACGGGCTCCCGGCGCCGGCCCCCGCCCGATCTGGCGTGCGGCGGGGGCCGGTGCTAGCATCCAGCGGCCGTCCGCTCCCGGACGGCCCCAACCCTCGCTTCGCCGCGGGAGCGGCGAGGCCGAAGCCCAGGAGGGACATCCGGTGAGACGCTACGAGCTGGCGCTGGTCGCCAGCGCCGAGATCCCCGAACCCGAACACGACAAGCTGGTCACGGCGTACGAGGAACTGATCGCCGAGCGCGGCGGGATCGTGCACAAGGTCGACCGCTGGGGGCGCCGCAAGCTGGCGTACCCGATCCGCAAGCTGACCGAGGGCAACTACACGTTCATCCTCTTCGACGCCGAGCCCGACGTCGAGCGCGAGCTGCTGCGCCGCCTGCGGCTGTCGGACAAGTTCCTGCGCTTCATGGTCGTCCGGGCCGACGACGAGCGTATCCCGACCGACGAGGAGAAGGAAGCCCTCGCCCAGGCGCGGGCCGAGATCCTGCGCAAGGCGGAGGAACGGGCCCAGCGCGAGGCGGAAGAGGCCCTGCGCGCCGAGCGCGGGGAGAGCGCCGGGGAGGACGAATCCTCCGGCGAGGCCGAGGCCGCCGGCGAGGCCCCGGAAGCCGTCGTCGAGGACGCGCCGGCCGCCGCGGAGACCGCCGGTTCCGATGACGAGCCCTCCGCCGCCGAGCCCGCGCCCGAACCGGCGCCGGTCGAGGCGACGGACGAGGAGGAGACGCCGTGAACACGACACGCCGGCGTGGTCGTCGCTCCCTGTTCCAGCGGCGCAAGTACTGCAAGTTCTGCGAGGGGAAGGTCGAGTCGATCGACTACAAGGACATCCGCACGCTGCAGAACTACATCCCGGAGCGGGCCAAGATCCTCTCCCGCCG
>JAJRXN010000550.1 GCA_024276295.1 Acidobacteriota bacterium | reverse complement strand
GCAGTCGGCCCGGCGGGGCTGGTAGGCTTCGCCCATGCGGGGCGCCCGACAGTACATCGACGCGTTCGGACTCGAACGTCATCCCGAGGGGGGCTGGTACCGCGAGACGTGGCGCGCTTCGCGCGAGGTCGCCGCGAACGGCGGCAGACGGCGGCTCGGCACGTCGATCGTCTACCTGCTCGAGCGGGGCGACTTCTCCGCCTTCCACCGCGTGCGCTCCGACGAGCTGTGGTGCTTCCACGCCGGCGATCCGCTCGAGCTGTTCGTGCTCGACGCGGACGCCGGCCTCCTGCGGACGGTGCTCGGTCCCGAGCCGGTGCGGGGCCACGTGGTGCAGCACCTCGTCCCGGCCGGGTGCTGGCAGGCGGCGCGGGTGATCGAAGGCGGCGCCTTCACGGTCGCCGGCTGCATCGTCGTGCCGGGCTTCGAGTTCGCCGACTTCGAGCTGGCCGACCGAGCGGCCCTGGCGGCCGCGTTTCCCGCGCACGCGGACGTGATCGAGCAGCTCACGCGCGCGTGACGGCCGTGCGGCGGGGTCACGCCTGCCGGTCCCGTGGATCAGCGCGGCGAAGCGCCTTCGCCGGTGGTTCCGGTGCGCGGTGCGACGATCGCCGACAGCAGGTCCGGGCGGTCCTCGATCCGTTCGAGGTGCGGCCAGCGGGCGCCGTCGGGCACGACCAGCGTGCGCGTCTCGACGAACTCCTTCTGCTCGACGACAAGGGCGAGCCGGGTGCCTTCGCCGCCGTCGCCGCCGCGCAGCGCGTCGAGCATCCGGTCGCGGGAGAACCGCCGGCCGTTGACGGCGTAGATCGTCATTCCCGGCACGAGCCCCGCGCGGTCGGCGGGCGAGCCGGGAACGACATCGCCGATTCTCCCCGTGCCGGAGATCGACGCCCCGACCGTCGCGGTCAGGGACAGCCCCGGCTCGACCCCGGGGCGCCGCCGGTCGGCCGTGAACACGTTCGGCTCGCCGGTGTGGACGAGGCGCCAGCCGCTCTGCTCGAGTCCGGCGAGCGGCGGCTCCGGGCGGACGCGCTCGACCCGCTCCCCGAAGAACGCCCGCCAGTCGAACGGCTCGACCGCCGTGAGCGCCGCGACGAGGTCGTCGAACGTGTAGCCGCGCACCTCCGCGGGGCCGGCGGGCGGCCCGAAGAACGCGCGGCAGAAGTCGTCGAGCGAGCGCCGGCCTCCGGAGCGCTCGCGGATCAGCGTGTCGACCTCGAGCCACAGCAGGACGCCTTCGGGATAGAAATCGACCGAGCGCCGCCACGACTGCCAGGCCGACGGCGAGCCGAACAGCGTGCTCGCCGCCGCGGCGGTGTCGGCGAGCGGGCGCCAGCGGCGCCCGGCGCGGTGGGCCATCCGCGAGGCGGTCGCCGCGAGGTCCTCGCGGAACTGCTCGGGGGTGCGCAGGCCGGAGCGCGCGGTCAGCACCGCGCCGAGATACGACGTCAGCCCCTCGTAGACCCACAGCAGGCGCGTGTCGAGCGGCCGCTGGTAGTCCGGCGCGATCATCCCGGCGGGGCGGCGGTACTTGCCGTTCCAGGAGTGCACCAGCTCGTGCGGCAGCAGCCCGGCGCGGCGCACCAGCAGGTCGGGGGTGATCCAGGTGCGCTCGGGCAGGCGGTTGTCGGAACTCGCGTGGTGCTCGAGCCCGAAGCTGCGGACGTGATCCGACAGCGTGACGAGAAACTCGTAGCGCCGGTGGTGCGGCGCGCCGAACAGTGCCAGCGCCTCGCGCACCAGCCGGCGGTGGCCCTCGACGACATCGTCGCCGAACGCCAGCGCGGCGGGACCGTCGGCGGCAACGTGCAGCGTATACGGCACCGGTGCCTCGACCAGCAGCTCGCGGCGCAGGTGCCGCGCGACGAGCACCGGCGAGTCGATCAGCATCGTCAGCGAGACCGGCGCGAACGTGATGCGGTCGTTCTCGCGGGACGTGGCACGCAGCGCGGTGGCGGTCTTCCATCCTTCGGGGACGACCAGCCTCGGCTGAACCGTCAACTCGTCGGCCGGCGTGCCGGCCGGGTAGAGCAGGAGCTGGTTCCACGAGACGACCGCCAGCGCCGGCGTCGTCGACGCGCCGGCCGAGTACTGCCCGCCGTCGATGGCGAGGAAGTCGAGCGTCACCGTGAGCCGGTCGACCCCCTCGGGCACGGTCAGCGAGATCGAGAACGGATCGAGCGGATCGCGCCGCCAAGTCAGCGTCTCGCCGTCGGCTTCCATCACGATCCCCGCCAGGTTGGTCACGGGCCCCGTCGGTCCGTGTTCGCCGGGGATCCACTTCGGGTAGTGCAGCGTCAGCGGACCCGGGCCGACCGGGATCTCCACCCGCGCGTGGAGGAGCTTCCGCGGCGCCTCGCGGGCGTCGATGGTCAGGGTGATCGGTGCGCCGTCGGTTCCGGCGCGTGCGATCGCCCCGGGGGCGAGCAGCAGCGCGGCGAGGAACAGGGCGGGGGAGGAGCGGCGGATGACGAGCCGAATCATGGGCCGGAGGATAGCAGCCGCTCCGGCGCGGGCCGAGAAGCGACCGGTCAGTGCCCGGCGCGCAGCACCCGGATCGGCGCCTCGGACGAACCGAGCCGGCCGACGTAGCGCCGGCCGCGGAACCGGCGGCTGCCGGTCCGCGGGTCGACCTCCTGGTCGGGGTCGGTCTCGATCTCCACGACGAAGGCGAACGCGCCGCCCCGGGCGACGCCGATGTCGTCCCACGCGAGGGCGAGTTCGTAGCTGCGGTGCCCGTCGAGGACGCTGCCGGCCGCGGCGGCGGCATAGAGCCCGCACTCGTTGAGGGCGAAGTTCTTCCAGCGCTCGTCGCCCTGGAATCCTCCGGGAGGCGGCTCGTCCGGCCAGCGCACGGACGAGACGCGGCAGGCGGGACCCGCCTCGCCCCGCCCGTAGACGAACAGGTACTCCTCCTGCTGGGCGTCGGAGAGCCCGGGGTGGAGTACCAGCCGCAGGCTGTCGTAGCCCTCCGTGGTGCGTTCTTCGGGGACGTCGGCGGCGAGCAGCAGTCGCTCGCCGTCGTCGGCGAGGAACAGTCGGGACGTGCTGCCGGGGATCTCGAACGCCAGCGCGCCGGCCCACTCGTCCGGCTCGTACCGCCCGTCGATGTGGGGCGGCGCGTCGAGCCGCGGGATCGCCGGCGCCTCGGCGGCGGAGCCGGTTGCAGCGGCGACGGCGACGAGCCGCGTGCGGACCGCCTGAGCGAGAGCCTCCTCCGGAAAGAGCTGCAGCGTTCCCGACGGCGCGCTGC
>JAJRXN010000549.1 GCA_024276295.1 Acidobacteriota bacterium | reverse complement strand
TGCAGAATCGGCGGGGCAAGCCCGGCCGTTACAGCCTGAGGCTCTCGTAGTGCCGGCGGTAGGTCCAGACCCAGGTGTAGACCTCGAGATCGATCGGCAGCTCGTAGCTGATGTCGACCTCGATCTTCCTGGTGCGGTTCCTGATGACGATCTGCTTCCTGTCGACCTCGATGCCGACCTCGTCGGCCTTCTCGAGGATGCTCTCGAGCAGGACCTTCTCGCTGAACTGCCCGCGCGTCGCCGCGCGACGGACCTCCTGCTCGCAGAAATCGTTGAACTCGTAGGCCGCGACCTTGGCCGGAATCGTGCGCACGGCGAAGAACACCGCCGCGCCGACGACGAGCAGCCAGACGAGGACTCCGAGCTTCCCGTTGCCGCGCTCGTTGGACACGAGCCTCCTCCGTACCCTCGCTCGGGCGCCGACCTCCCGCGGAGAATCTAGGGCGGGAGGCCGCCGGCAGGCCAGCGCGGGATAATGCCGCCCGTGGCACCACGACCCCGTCGCGACCCGCTCGTCTCTTCCGCGATCCTCCGCAGGGTCTCGCGGACGTTCGCACTGTCGATCCGGATGCTGCCGCCCGGCATGCGGCGGCCGGTCGAGCTGGCCTACCTGCTCGCGCGCGCCGCCGACACCGTCGCCGACCGCGGCGAGCTGCCCGCGGACCGGCGCCGCGAGGGGCTCGCGCGCCTGCGCCGTGCGCTTGCCACCGGCGAGCCGCCCCGGGGCCTCCCCGTCCCGCACCTCGCCGGGGGCGAACCGACCGCGGAGGCCGAGCGTCACCTGCTCGACCGTCTCCCCGCGCTGTATGGACGGCTCGCCGCGCTGGAACCCGCGGACCGCGCCGACGTGACGGCGGTCTGCGACCGGCTGCTGGCCACGATGGAAAGCGAACTCGAGTTCTTCGCCGCGGCGACGCCCGAACACGTCGTCGCCCTGCCCGACGCCGCCGCGCTGATGGCTTACACGGACGGAATCGCCGGTTGCGTCGGCACCTTCTGGACCGCGCTCTGCGACCGGCACGCCGTGGCGCTGCCCCCCGCACGACGGCGCGTGCTGGCGATCGAGGGCCGGCGCTACGGCCGCGGCCTGCAGCTCGTCAACGTGCTGCGGGACATCGTCGAGGACGCGCGTCGCGGGCGGGTCTACCTGCCCGGTGACGAGCTGCGCGAAGCCGGCATCGACCCCGCCTCGCTCGCCGCCGGCGAAGGCGGGCCGGCCCTCGCACGCGTAGCCGCCCGCTGGCGCTCCCGCAGCCGCCGTGGACTCCGCGCAGGACTGGTCTACGCAAGCCGGCTTCCGGTGCGCCCTCTCGGCGTGCGGATCGCGACCGCGCTGCCGGCCGCGATCGGACTCGAGACGCTCGCTCTTCTCGAAGGCGCACGCGGCGCGTTCGCGGAGCCCGTGCGGATCGGCCGGCAACGACTGCGCCGGACGATCGTACGGAGCGTGCTGGCCTGCCTGGCGCCTGGCGGCCCGCGCCGGCTCGCGGCCCGCGGACGCGCGCCGGTGTAAGCTCGCTGCTGTTCGATTCCTTCCATATCGCCCAGGAGGTGAAGTCATGGGCACAGGTTCCGGCCCGAAGTGGCCCCAAGGCGGGGAGATCGTCATCCCCAAGATGCCGCAGATGCCGAAGCTGCCCGGTCGGATGATCGGTCTCGGGCTGCTGGCCGTCGTGGCGGTCGTGCTGGCTTTCAGCACGTACTACCAGGTCGAGCCCGAAGAAGAGGCGATCGTGCTGCGGCTGGGCCGCTATACCGGAGAGACGATCAAGCCCGGTCCACACTTTCGCATCCCGTTCGTCGATCAGGTCTTCCGCGTTCCGGTCAACCGCCAGCTCAAGGAGGAGTTCGGCTTCCGCACGGATCGGCCCGGCGTAAGGACCCGGTATGCGAGCGGGGACTTCAGGGAGGAGTCCCTGATGCTCACCGGCGATCTCAACGTCGCCGAGGTCGAGTGGATCGTCCAGTACCGGATCGTCGATCCGTACAAGTTCCTGTTCAAGGTCCGCAACGTGCGCGAGACGTTCCGCGACCTGTCGGAGGCGGTGACGCGCACGGTGATCGGCGACAACAACGTGGACGAGGTGCTGACGATCGGCCGAGAGCGGATCGCCGGCGAGGCCAAGCGACTGCTCCAGCAACTCTGCGACAAGTTCGAGACCGGGATCAAGGTCGAGCAGTTCGTGTTCCAGGACGTCAATCCGCCGGACAAGGTCAAGCCGTCGTTCAACGAGGTCAACGAGTCGATCCAGCAGAAGGAGCGGCTGATCAACGAGGCGTGGTCCGAGTACAACCGTGCGGTCCCGCGCGCCAAGGGCGAGGCGGAGCAGAAGATCCGTTCGGCGGAAGGCTACGCGATCGAACGCGTCAACAATGCCAAGGGAGACGTCGCCCGCTTCCTCGCGCTGCTCACGGAGTACCGCAAGGCGCCGGCGGTGACGCGCAAGCGGCTCTATCTCGAGACGATCGAACAGGTGCTCCCGCGGCTCGGCAC
>JAJRXN010000081.1 GCA_024276295.1 Acidobacteriota bacterium | reverse complement strand
TTCGATCCGGAGACCGGCGAGCGACGGCAGGTGACGCACTTCGAGGAGTTCGACACCAGGCATGCTGCGATGGGACCCGGCCCCGACGGGCGGGGCGAGATCGTGCTGCAGAACGGATCGGATCTCTACCTGCTCTCGCTGCCGGACGGCAAGCCGCGGCGCGTCGAGATCACGATTCCCGGCGCGGTACCGACGCTGCGCCCTCAGCTTGTCGATGCCAGCAGGAACATCATGAGCTGGGACCTGTCGCCGAGCGGCAAGCGGGTCGTCGTCGCGGCACGGGGAGACGTCTTCTCCCTGCCTGCCGAGCATGGTTCCCCGCGCAACCTGACACGCAGCAACGGAACGGCGGAGCGCTTCCCTGTCTGGAGTCCCGACGGCAAGTCGATCGCGTTCTTTTCCGATCGCACGGGCGAGTACGAACTGTACGCGGCGCCCGCCGACGGGCGCGGCGAGGTGCGCCGGCTGACGGACGACGGAAAGGTGTTCCGGCATTCGCCGGTCTGGTCGCCGGACAGCCGAAAGATCGCCTTCGCGGACAAGACCGGGACGATCTTCGTCCATGACATCGATGCGGGCAGGACCCGCCGGGTCGACCAGGATCCGGTTCCTTCGACGCAGCCCTCGTTCTCGATGAGCTGGTCACCGGACAGCCGCTGGCTGGCCTACGCGCGCACGACCGACGACGGGTTCCTCAGTGCGGTGTTCATCTGGGACGACGAAGAGCAGGCCGTCCACCAGGTCACCAGCGGCATGTTCAGCGACGCGCAGCCGGTGTTCGGTCGCAAGGGCGACTTCCTGTTCTTCGTCACCGGCCGCGAGTTCCGGCCGATCTACAGCGACCTGGCGACGACCTGGGTCTATGCCGGAACGCAGGTGCTTGCCGCCGTTCCGCTCCGGCCGGACGTTGAGTCGCCGTTTCTCCCGAAGAGCGACGAAGAGCAGGCCGACAAGGACGAGGCGGGCAAGGACGCGGACGGCGAGAAGGCGGACTCGAAGAAGAAGAAGGCCAAGAAGTCGGACGGGAAAGGCAAGAAAGACTCGAAGGACGGAGACGAAGGCAAGAAGAAGCCGAAGCCGGTCGAGATCGTCTTCGAGCGGTTCGAGGTCCGCGCGCTGCGCATTCCTGTCGATGCCGGGCGCTTCGGCACGCTTGCCGTCAATGACAAGAACCAGCTCGTCTATGCCCGCCTGCCGATCCTCGACGACGAGGCCGAGCCGGAGATCATGCTGTTCGACCTGACCGACGAGGAGCGCGAGGAGAAATCGGTCTTCGAGGGGGCGGCGGAATTCACGCTGTCGGCCGATGGCAGGAAGCTGCTCGTGGTCGAGCAGGGCAGGGGAAAGATCCTCGACGCCAAGCCCGGCGCCAAACCGAAGCCGGTGCCCACCGCCGGAATGCTGATCGAGGTCGACCCGCGCCTCGAATGGCGCCAGGTCTTCGACGACGCGTGGCGCTTCGTGCGGGACTACTTCTACGACCCGCACATGCACGGCGTCGACTGGCCGGCGATGCGCGAACACTACGGCGCGATGATCGACGAATGCGTGACGCGCGACGACGTGTCGCAGGTGATCCGCGAGATGATTTCGGAGCTGAACGTCGGGCACGCGTACTACTTCGGACCGCCGACGGAGAAGGAGCCGCGTCTGCCGGTCGGCCTCCTCGGCGCCGACTTCGAGCTGGACCGCGGGAAGTACCGCTTCGCGCGCCTGTATCGCGGCGGCGACCACGATGTCGATGCGCGCGGCCCGCTCGGCCGGCCGGGGATCGACGTGCGCGAGGGGGACTACCTGCTGGCGGTCGACGGCGCTCCGGTCGACACCGCGCTCGACCCGTGGGCGGCTTTCATCGGCAAGGCCGGGCGGTCGATCGTGCTGACGGTCAGCAGCAGGCCGGAACTCGACGACACCGCCCGCGAGGTGGTCGTCGAGCCGGTCCGCAGCGAGGCCGCCCTGCGGTACCGGGCGTGGATCGAGAAGAACCGACGCTACGTCGACGAGAAGACCGGCGGCCGGGTCGGGTACATCCACGTGCCGGACACCGGCATCAACGGCCAGAACGAGCTGGTCCGCCAGTACTACGGCCAGCTCCACAAGGCCGGGCTGATCATCGACGAGCGCTGGAACGGCGGCGGGCAGATCCCGACGCGGTTCATCGAGCTGCTCGACCGGCCGATCACCAACTACTGGGCGCGCCGCGACGGTCGCGACTGGCCGTGGCCTCCGGACGGTCACCATGGGCCGAAGGTGATGCTGATCAACGGCCTGGCGGGATCGGGAGGCGATGCGTTCCCGGCGTACTTCCGGCAGGCGGGGCTGGGCAAGCTGATCGGAACCCGCACCTGGGGCGGTCTGGTCGGGATCTCGGGCGGACCGCGGCTGATCGACGGCCATGTCGTCACGATCCCGAGTTTCGCGTTCTATGAGAAGGACGGCACCTGGGGCATCGAGGGCCACGGCGTCGATCCGGACATCGAGGTGATCGACGATCCGGCGCAGATGGTCGACGGTTCCGACCCCCAGCTCGACGCCGCGATCGCCGAGGTGCTCCGGGAGATCGAACGGAACCCATACGTTCCGCCGCGGCGACCGCCGTATCCGGACCGGAGCGGCATGGGCATCGAGCCGGCCGACCGCTGACGCTCCGGAAACGTGGAGCCGGTGCGGATCCGCGCCGGCTCCATGGCACTCCGGTTCCCGGCGCCCGGCCGGGCTGACTGCACCTCGCATTCCTGTTGCGAACGGTCGCGCCTGGGACGACGGCGGGGAACTTACGCGACGGCCTGACATCTGCTAGGATCCCCCGCCATCCAGCCGCCGGGATTCCATCCGCGGCGACGCGTGGGAGGACATCGTCGATGAGCGAGGCCCGCACAGGAGGCTCCGGCCGGCGAGCGTTTCTGAACTGGTTCTTCGGAACGGCGCTCGGCGGTCTGCTGGTGATGATCGCGTACCCGATCGTGCGCTTCATCAGCCCGCCGAGAATCCCGGAGGCGACGACCAACCAGGTCGAGGCGGGACGCGAGGACGACCCGGAACTGAGGGAAAAGGGTTTCAAGATCATCCAGTTCGGACTCGAGCCAGTGATCCTGATCGAAGTCGCCGCCCGTGACTTTCGTGCCTTTTCGGCGACCTGCACGCACCTCGACTGCATCGTCGAGTTCCAGAAGCAGAAGAAGAGGATCTACTGCAACTGCCACGCCGGGGTCTACGATCTCTCCGGCCGCAACGTGGCGGGACCGCCGCCGCGTCCGTTGACGCCGTACCGCGTCGATCTGGTCGAGAACACTCCCGGACAGCCGGCGACGATCGTCGTCTCGAAGGCCTGAGCGATGTCCACGATTGCTGAGAAGGTCGTTTCCTGGCTCGACGAACGCGTTCCGGTCGGCAACGTGATCGAGCTGATCCGTCACAAGACCGTGCCGATGCATCGCTGGTCGGTCTTCTACTACCTCGGCGGCATGACGCTGTTCTTCTTCTGCGTCCAGGTCGCGACCGGCATCCTGCTGATGCTCTATTACCGCCCTTCGGCGGAAGAGGCGTTCGAGTCGGTCGAGTTCATCATGACCGTCGTGCCGTTCGGCTGGCTGATCCGCTCGATCCACTCGTGGTCGGCCAACCTGATGATCTTCTTCGCCTTCCTGCACCTGGCGAGCGTCTACTTCGCCAAGGCGTACCGGAAGCCGCGGGAACTGACCTGGGTCACTGGGTGCCTGGTGTTCTTCCTGGCGATGGGCTTCGGCTTTTCAGGCTACCTGCTGCCGTGGAACAAGCTGGCCTACTTCGCGACCAAGGTCGGCACCGACGTCGCCGGTTCGATGCCGCTGATCGGCGAGTGGGCACTGCGCTTCCTGCGCGGCGGCGACCGCGTGACCGGCGGGACGCTGTCACGGTTCTACGGCTGGCACGTCGCGATCCTGCCTGCGATGGCGACCGCCCTGCTCGGACTGCACCTGCTGTTCGTGCAGCTCCAGGGAATGAGTGTTCCACCGGGCTGCGAGAAGGAGGCCGCGAGCCGCCGGCCGCTGAAGTTCTTCCCGGATTTCCTGCTGCGGGATCTGTTCGGCTGGATGCTCGCGCTGGCGGTGCTGGCCGCCCTGGCCGCGTTCCTGCCCTGGGAACTCGGCGAGAAGGCCGACCCGTTCGCGCCCGCCTACAAGAACATCCGGCCGGAGTGGTACTTCATGTTCATGTTCCAGACGCTCAAGCTGGTTCCCGGCGGCGAGATCGCCGGGATCGAGTACGAAGCGATTCCGATCATGCTGTTCAACCTGGGCGCGCTGCTGATGGTCGCGGTGCCGTTTCTGGACCGGGGCATCGAGCGGCGGGGGCGCAGTCCGGTCTTCACATGGATCGGCGTGATCTCGGTGCTCTACATGGTGGGCATGACCGCATGGGGCTACGAGTCGCTCGTTCCGGTCTGGGTCGCGTTGGGCGCGATCGCGCTCGTGGCCGTTCTCGGCCTGGCGACGGGACGTCGCAGGAGGGCACGGTGATGCGGACGCTGGGACTGCTGCCGGTACTTGGCTTCATGGTCGTGCTTCCGCTGGTCGCCGCGGCTTCCGGTGGCGAGACCTCGTGCACGGTCTGTCACGCCGATCCCGAGCTGTTCGGCGCGGACGAACGGCTCGACCTCGAGACGCACTTCGCGGGCGACGTGCACTTCGAGTCCGGGCTGTCGTGCCACGACTGCCACGGCGGGAACCCGGACCCGGCACTTGCCGACGACATGGACGCCGCGATGGACCCGCGCTTCCGGGACAATCCGTATCGCGGTGTGCCGGACCGGACGCAGATCCCGCGCTTCTGCGGGCAGTGCCACTCCGATCCGAACTACATGAAGCGGTTCCGCCCCGATGCGCGCGTCGATCAGGAACGGGAGTACGCGACCAGTTTCCACGGCATCGCCCTGGCGCGCGGCGACACCGCGGTGGCAACCTGCGTCGACTGTCATGGCAACCACGGCGTGCTCCGGGCGGAATCCCCCGAGGCGCCGGTCTACCCGACGCGCGTCGCCGAGACCTGTGCCCGCTGCCACGAGGACGCCGAGCTGATGGGCCCGCGAGGCATTCCGGTCGATCAGCGCCAGCGCTGGACGCGCAGCGTGCACGGCGTGGCGCTGATCGAGAAGGGCGACCTGTTCGCGCCGACCTGCAACGATTGTCACGGCAATCACGGCGCGGTACCGCCGGGACTGACCTCGATCACCTTCGTCTGCGGGCAGTGTCATGGCCGCGAGGCGAATCTGTTCCGGGACAGCACCAAGCGCGACGGGTTCGAGCAGCATCGCGAGTTCCTGGCCGACGCCGGCGAGGACGGCTGCGCGGCATGCCACAGCGATCCGGATCCGGCCGCGACCTACGGCGGGCCGCGCGAGCTGACCGACTGCATCGCCTGCCACGGCAACCACTCCGTGGTGCGGCCGAACGTCACGATGCTCGGCCTCGTGCCCGAGACGCCATGCGCACTGTGCCACGAGGACATCGACAGCAGCACCGCCGTGCTGGCGGACGTGCCGGGGATCCGCGAGCGGTACGAGAAGACGCGGGACGAGCTGCTGTCGCGGGCGGAACAGGAAGGGATCCCCGGAGAGCGCCGCTTCGACTGGATGGTCGATCGGCTGCTCGAGCTGCCGTACCACACCGAGACCGTCGTCGATGACGACGGAGAAGAGCGCCAGGTCCTGCGTTCGGAGTTCGAGAAGCTGCTCGAACGGTTCCGCGTCGGCAAGGCGCATCACACGTTCGTCGATCCGGCGACTGGCGACGAGCGGATCGAGAAGGTGCGCCAGTGCATCGACTGCCACGGGCCGGAGTCGACCCTCGCCGAGGAGGCTCACGGGTACGAGACGGCGCGCGAGCTGATGGCCTCGATGCAGGAGCTGATGCTGATCTCGGCCCGGGCCGAGCGGGCGATCCTGCGGGCCAAGCGCGGCGGCGTGGAGATGCGCGAGGCGCAGCTCGACCTGAGCAAGGCGGTCGACGCGCAGATCGCGCTCGAGGTGCTGGTGCATTCGTTCGATGCCAGCGAGGGCAGCGAGTTCGCCAAGCGGCGGGAGCAGGGGCTCGAGTATGCGAGGTCCGCATACGAGGCGGGACAGCAGGGACTCGACGAGCTGAAGTACCGGCGCATCGGCCTGTACGTGACGCTCGGACTGATCGTGCTCGTGCTGATCGGGCTGGCGCTCAAGATCCGGACGCTCGGGAACTGACCGGAGCCACCGGCCGGTCTTCCGGATCGTGATGTGCCCGGGGGCGGGTGGTAGACTCGCCGCGCCTTGCCGCTCGCCCCTGCCCGCAACCGCTTCCGTCCACCCTCGAGGTGCTCCATGAGGGGAACGGCCTGTCTCCTCGCGGCCGCCGCGAGCTTCGTCGCGCCGGGCACGGTCCCGGCATCCGCCGCCGCCGCTCCAGGGGCGGAGGTGGTCCTCGTCAGCGATCCGGCGTACGCCGGTCCGGACGGTCTCGCCGGGCGGATCGCGGTCGAACTCGACGCCCTCGGCCGTCCTGTCGATCCACCGTGCGTGCTCGCGGCCGGCCGGCCCTCGCTCGCCGCGTGCCGGGACCGGCTGTCCGCGGGGCGGGTCGTCGTCGCCGTCGGTGCCCGCGCCGCCACGCTGGTGGCGGACAGCCTGCCGGTCGAGGCGACCCTCGTCGCTCCGGTGTGGGGCGGCTCCCCCG
>JAJRXN010000548.1 GCA_024276295.1 Acidobacteriota bacterium | reverse complement strand
GCGGTTTTCCGAGGAGGCGCGCGCGGCGCGGCGCACGGAGCCACCGCCGGCCGACTGGACGCCGCAGGAGGGGGCGGCGGTCCACGTCGTCTCGCTCGGCCGGGATGGCGTGGTCCGCGCGCTGCGCGGCGCCCGGGCCGAGGTCAGGCTCGGCCGGTCGACGTTCACCGTCCCGCTGGCCGATCTGCGGCCCGCCGGCGACGAGCCGGCGCTGGCGGCGCCCCTTGGGCCCCGGCTTCCCGAAGGGGTGACCGCCGAACTGGTGCGGCGCGACGTGCCGGCGGAACTGCACCTGCTCGGCATGCGGGTCGACGAGGCGATTCCGCGGCTCGAGCGCTACCTCGACGACGCTGCCCTGGCGGGGCGGAGCGAGGTGAGGATCGTCCACGGCTTCGGCACCGGCCGGCTCAAGCGGGCGGTGCGCACGGCCCTCGACGAGCACGTGGCGGTCCGCGGCTGGCGCGATGCCGCGCCCGGAGAGGGCGGCGGGGGGGCGACCATCGTGGAGCTGGAGGACGCCTCGTGACGCGGCGTCGGCGACGCGGCCTCGTCGTCGCGGGCGCGGTCATCGTCGTACTGGTCGTCGCCGTCGTGCTGCCGTTCGCCGTGCCGCCGCTCGGGCTCGCTCTCTGGCGCCAGGCCGAGCGGGTGCGCGCCGGGGCGCACTGCGGGGAGATCGCGGTCGACGGGGAACGGCTGGCCTGGGCCGAGGTCGGGCGCGGCCGGCCGTTGCTGCTCGTCCACGGGCTGCGCGGGGAGATCACCGTGCTGCTGCCGCTGGCCCGGAAGCTCGCGGCGCGCGGCCACCGCGTCGTGCTGATCGACCTGCCGGGGCACGGACGGTCCGCCCCGCCGCGGCAGCCGCTGACGATCGGCCGGGCCGCCGACATCGTGCTCGCGGCGCGCGACGCCCTGGGGCTCGCCGAGGACGTGCCGATCGCCGGCCATTCGCTCGGAGCCTGGATCGTCGCCTGGATCAGCCTCGCCGAGCCCGGGCGCTGCGGCCCGGTGATGCTGATCTCGCCCCCCGGACTGCCGTTCGATCCGCCGCCCTACGCGCTGCTGCTGCCGCGCAACGCGCGCGACGCCGCGCGGGCGCTGCCGCTGCTGTTCGCGGATCCGCCGCCGGCGTTCCCGCCGGCTCTGCGGGTCGCCGTCGCCCGCGAGCCGCAGGCGAGCTTCGAGCTGCTGCGCTCGGCCCTGACCGGCCGGTTCCTGCTCGATGGCCTGATCGAGGGCGAGAGCCGGCCGGCGCTGGTCGTCGTCGGCCGGCAGGACCGGCTGGTTCCGCCGTCGATCGGCGAACGTCTCGCTGCGCGCTCGCCGCGCATCGCGTTCGCGTCGATCGACCGCGCCTCGCACATGGTGGTCTGGGAAAAGCCCGCGGAACTCGCCGGCCTGCTCGACGATTTCCTCGCTCAGGAAAGCAGCGGCGCCAGCAGCGGATCCTGACGGACGCGCTCGGCGGCGGCCGCGTCGCCGCGCACCGCGCGGGCGGCGTCGTTGGACGGGTCGAGTTCGAGCACCTTCGCCGCGATGCGCTGGGCTTCGTCGTCCTGGCCCGACTTCGCCAGCGCGAGCGCCAGCGCGCCGTGGATGTCGCCCCGGGACGTGTAGGTTCCCGCCAGCCGGCGCAGCGCGGCGATCGACTCCGCGCGGCGCCGCGGGTTGCCGGCGAGCAGGATCGCCAGCGTCGCCTGCACGTCCGGGTCGTCGGGGGCCGAGCGCTGCGCCTTCTCGAGCTGTGCGACGGCATCGACGCGGCGGCCGCCGGCGGCGAGTTCCCGGGCCCGTCGCAGCATCGCCCGCGCGAGGTCGCGCGGATCGACGGTCTTCGGCGCCTCCTTGCTCTTCCGCCAGCGCTCGCGGGCCTTCGGGTCGGTCAGGATCGCCTGCGCCTCGTGGACCAGGCGGAACGCCTTTTCGAGGTCGCGGTGCAGGG
>JAJRXN010000547.1 GCA_024276295.1 Acidobacteriota bacterium | reverse complement strand
TCGAGCCGGGGACGTACGTCTACACGGGCAGTGCCCGGCGCGGCCTCGAGGCGCGCCTGGCCCGGCATCTGCGCACGGCCAAGCGGTTGCACTGGCACGTCGACCGCCTGCTGGCGTCTCCCGGCGTGCGGATCGTCGCGGTCCGGCGCTCGCGGCGGGCCGAGTGCCGACTGCACGGCCTGACCCCGGGCCGCCCGGTGCTGCCGGGCTTCGGCGCGTCCGACTGCCGGGCCGGCTGCGGCTCGCATCTGCTGCGGGTCGGCCGGGCCGTCGCGGCGGCGCCTAGGGGGGCCGGCTGGGAGCGGGTAGACTCGTCGACCCGCCGATAGGCGCCGCACCGGGCGCCGCCGGGCGCAGAGTGCCCACCGGCGTCCCGACGGAGGTTGATCGTGAATCGCAAGAAGGCGTTGTCGCTCGCACTGCTGCTGCTGATGATCCCCCTGCTCTCCGGAGCCAGGAGCCGGAAGGCCAAGGCCGCCGAGGCCTCCGAACCGGAGACGCGGCTCACCGCGGCGACGTTCTCCGGCCTGGCCCTGCGCGCGATCGGTCCGGCGATGACCTCCGGCCGCATCAGCGACATCGCCATCGATCCGCGGCACCCGGCGACGTGGATCGTCGCCGTCGCGTCCGGGGGAGTCTGGCGGACCGACAACGCCGGGACGACGTGGACCCCGCTCTTCGACGACCAGGGGTCGTACTCGATCGGCTGCGTGGCGATCGATCCCGCCAACCCGCTCGTGATCTGGGTCGGTACGGGAGAGAACAACAGCCAGCGCAGCGTCTCGTACGGCGACGGGGTCTACCGCTCGCTCGATGGAGGCAAGACTTGGGAGAAGATGGGTCTCGAGGACTCCGAGCACATCGGCAAGATCCTCGTCGATCCGCGCGACTCGAACGTCGTCTGGGTCGCCGCTCAGGGGCCATTGTGGCGTGGCGGCGGCGACCGGGGCCTCTACAAGACGACCGACGGCGGCCGGACCTGGAGCGCGGTGCTGACGATCAGCGAGAACACGGGGGTCTCGGACATCGCCTTCGATCCGCGCGATCCCGACGTCGTCTACGCCGCCGCCTACCAGCGCCGCCGCCATGTCTGGACACTGATCAACGGGGGGCCGGAATCGGCGCTGTACAAGACGACCGACGGCGGGAAGACCTGGCGCAAGCTCGAAAAGGGCCTCCCCGACGTCGACAAGGGGCGGATCGGCATCGCCGTCTCGCCGGTCGATCCCGACGTCGTCTACGCGATCGTCGAGGCCCAGGACGACAAGGGGGGGTTCTTCCGCTCGACCGACGCCGGGGGGAGCTGGGAGCGACGCAGCAAGTATGTCGCCTCGAGCCCGCAGTACTATCACGAGATCGTCGCCGATCCGAACGACGTCGATCGCGTCTACTCGCTCGACACCTTCATGCACGTCACCGAGGACGGCGGCAAGACCTTCCGGCGTGTCGGGGGTCGCCACAAGCACGTCGACGACCACGCGCTGTGGATCGATCCCGAGGATTCGCGACACCTGATCAACGGCAACGACGGTGGCGTCTACGAGAGCTGGGATCGCGGCGCGAACTGGCGTTTCATCGCCAACCTGCCGGTGACGCAGTTCTATCGCGTCTCGGCCGACAACGACGTGCCGTTCTACAACGTCTATGGCGGCACCCAGGACAACGCGACGCTCGGTGGACCGGCGCGCACCTTCGATCGGATCGGCATCACCAACGCCGACTGGTTCGTGACGGTCTTCGGTGACGGCTACAAGACGCGCGTCGATCCGAAGAACCCGGACATCATCTATTCCCAGTGGCAGTATGGAGGTCTCGTCCGCCACGATCGCCGCAGCGGCGAGATCGTCGACATTCAGCCCCAGCCGGAGCCCGGCGAGCCGCCGCTGCGCTGGAACTGGAACTCGCCGCTGATCATCAGTCCGCACTCGCACACGCGGCTCTACTTCGCGGCCAACCGGCTGTATCGCAGCGATGACCGCGGCGACTCGTGGGTCGCGATCAGCCCCGACCTGACGCGCCAGGTCGACCGCAACCGGCTCGAGGTGATGGACCGCGTCTGGAGCGTCGATGCCGTGGCCAAGAACGCCTCGACGTCGTTCTACGGCAACATCGTCGCGCTGTCGGAATCGCCGGTGGTCGAGGGGCTGATCTATGTCGGGACCGACGACGGGCTGATCCAGGTCACGGAGGACGGCGGCGAGAACTGGCGGAAGATCGAGACCTTCCCCAGCGTTCCGGAGATGAGCTACGTCAGCCACGTCGAGGCGGACCTGCACGATGCCGACGTGGTCTACGCGTCGTTCGACAACCACAAGCGCGGCGATTTCCGGCCCTACCTGCTGCGCAGCGACGATCGCGGCAGGTCCTGGCACTCGATCGCGGGCGATCTTCCGGAGCGCGGGTCGGTGCACGTGTTCAAGCAGGACCACGTCGAGCCGTCGCTGCTGTTCGCCGGGACCGAGTTCGGGCTGTACTTCACGCTCGACGGGGGCGGGCACTGGGTCCGGCTCAAGGGCGGCATGCCGACGATCGCGGTGCGGGACCTCGACGTGCAGCGCCGAGAGAACGACCTGGTGGTCGGCTCGTTCGG
>JAJRXN010000080.1 GCA_024276295.1 Acidobacteriota bacterium | reverse complement strand
TCCTCGCGGTCGAACGAGCCGAGGAACGACGCCCCGGCCGGCACGCCGGCCAGCGAGTCGAACAGCGCCGAGGAACCGAGCGCGATCGACCAGCGCGCGCGCCCGGAGAGCCGTTCGACGTCGAGCCGCGCGATCTCGGCGATCGACGTGATCACCTCCTCGGTCAGCTCCTCGAGGTCGGGAGGGACGCGCGCGAGGATTGCGTCGGCCATCCCCTTCGAGTACGGCTCGCGATGCAGCGCGTCCCACGCCGACCCGCGCAGCCGGCCGCGGGCCGTGGCGGTCGCCTGTTCGGCCCGGCGCAGCGGGTCGATCGCGGGCGTGTCGGCCGGCATCTCGAGAGTGAGGGGGTCGAGGGTGAGCGCCGCTTCGCGCAGCGCTGCGCCGACTTCGAGCAGCTCCGGTTCGAGCCCGCCGAGAGGCTCCTCGAACAGGCCGATCCGCTCGAGGGTCTGCCAGACAAGCCGTTCGATCCCGAGCGGATCCCGGAAGTAGACGATCTCGACGTCGCTCGTGCGACCAATGCGGTCGAGCCGGCCGATGCGCTGTTCGATGGTCATCGGGTCCCACGGCAGGTCGAACAGCACGATCCGCGTGCAGAACTCGAAGTTGCGGCCCTCGCCGCCGCACTCGGTCGAGACGAGCAGCGACGGGCCGCCCGGCAACCGGAACTGCGCGACCTCGATGTCGCGCTGGCCCGGCGAGAGGTCCTCGTGGAACAGGCCCGTGCGCAACTGCACGCGGCGGCTCAGTTCGGTGCGCAGTCGCTCGAGCGTCTCGCGCCGCGCGACGAACAGCAGCGTCTTCTCGCCACGCCGGTGCCAGCGCGGGGCGTGCTCGCAGAGCCAGGCGAGGCGCGGGTCGTCCTCGCCCGCCGGCTCGGCGAGCGTGCGTTCGAGCCGATCGGCCTTCCGCTTGCGCTGCAGCGCGTCGCCGGCCGGCATCGCCAGCAGCGCGCGTTCGAGTTCGTGGCGTTTCCGCCACGCGGCGGCCGGCAGGTCGATGGGGCGGGGGATCCGCGGCGGGAGTCCCTCGAGGTCGCGCCGGCGGGTCGACGAAACGCAGTCCGGCAGCGGACGGCCCTGCTCGAGCCATGCGTCGGGATCGACGTCGTCCGGCATCTCGTCCGGGCGCAGGAGCTGCAGCAGCCGGAAGAACCCGTGGGCGTCTTCGGCCAGCGGCGTGGCCGTCAGCAGCAGGACGTGCCGGCAGGCGGCGGTCAGCGGGGCCAGCGTGCGGTAGGCGGGGTTGCCCGGCTGACCCGGCCGGCGACGCAGGCGGTGCGCCTCGTCGACGATCAGCAGGTCGATGCCGGCCTCGGCGGCGCGGCGCGCGAGGTCGGGCCGTTCGACGAGCTGCTCGAGGGCGACGATCGCGTGGCGGTGCGCCTCGAACGGATTGAACGACGCGCCGAACTCGCGCTCGACGTCGCGCAGGCGGCGTTCGTCGAGCAGCGTGTAGACGCTGTGAAACTTGCGCCACAGCTCGCCGAGCCACTGCACGGTCAGCGTCGCCGGCGCGACGACCAGCACGCTGTCGACGCGTCCGGTGCGCACGAGATGGTTGGCGACGAGGCACGCCTCGACGGTCTTGCCGAGCCCGACCTCGTCGGCGAGCAGCCAGCGGACCGGATCGCGCCGGGTGGCCCGCTCGGCGGCGTAGAGCTGGTGCGGAAACAGCCGGATTCGGCCGCCGAGAAACGAACCGAGCCCGTCGGCCTGCCGCACCTTCTCGAGCCGCCGCGCCTCGAGCCGCGCCGTCACCGCTTCGGGGGGATCGAACCGGCCGGTGGCCAGCCGATCCGCGAGGCCCCGTTCGCCGGCGTCTGCGGCCGGAACCAGCGCGTCGGTGTCGCGGGCGAAGCGCAGCCGCGTGCCGGCCTCCGGGAACTCGACCTCGACGAACCGGCCGTCGACGAGGACCACCCGCCCCGGCCCGAGGTCGGGGTTGAAGCTGTGCGCGACGAGGTCGCCTTCGTTCCAGGTCATGCGGCCGGCCGGCTCCTGCGGGCGAACGACCCGCCACTATCCGCGCTCGCGGCAGAGGGGGCAACCCGCGGGCCGGCGGGCGTGCCGGACGGGGTGTAGACTTCCGCTGCGAACCCGATGCAACCACGAACAATAGCCAGTTTGTCGGGGCTGCCGCGTCGGCGGCACGCCCCGCAGGACCAGACCGGAGGTGACCGATGGCCCATTCCGTTTCCGACCTGCCGTACGCGTTCGACGCCCTCGAGCCGTGGATCGACGCGCGGACGATGGAGATCCATCACGACAAGCACCACGTGGCCTACGCGAACAAGCTCAACGCCGCGCTCGAAGGGCACGGCGAACTCGCCGCGAAGAGCGCCGAGGAACTGATAGCTGATCTGGCTTCGGTGCCCGAGGCGATCCGCACCGCCGTGCGCAACAACGGCGGCGGCTACCTCAACCACGAGATCTTCTGGACGCTGATGGCGCCCAACGCCGGCGGCGATCCGAAGGGGCCGATCGCCGACGCGATCGCGAGCACCTTCGGCAGCTTCGGGGCGTTCAAGGAGAAGTTCAACGCCGCCGGCATGGGCCGCTTCGGCTCGGGCTGGGCTTGGCTGATCTTCACGAAGGACGGCCGGCTCGAGGTGACCAGCACCGCCAACCAGGACAGCCCGCTCAGCGACGGGCACTTCCCGATCCTGTGCAACGACGTCTGGGAGCACGCCTACTACCTGAAGTACCAGAACCGCCGCAACGAGTACCTCGAGGCATGGTGGAACGTCGTCAACTGGGACGCCGCGAACCAGCGCTTCGAGACGGCGAAGTCCCGCTGATCGAACAATGACGGCGCGGCGGCGCGGTCCCGGACCACGCTGCCGCGCC
>JAJRXN010000079.1 GCA_024276295.1 Acidobacteriota bacterium | reverse complement strand
GTCGACATCCGGACGCGCGAACGTGGGTCGCGTCCGACCGGCCGGGCGATCTCTCCCTCGTCGGCCGGCGGGCGGCCCCAGGTGATCGCCAGGTAGCGCTTGTCGACCGACCGCGCACGGAACTGCTCCTGCAGCCGGCGGTGCACCTCCGGCGTGCGTGCGACGACCAGCAGACCGGACGTGCCCTTGTCCAGCCGGTGGACGATCCCGGCGCGTCCCTCGCCGCCGACGGTCGCCAGTCGTCCGTCGAACGCCACCAGGCCGTCGGCGAGCGTGGCACCCCGCACGCCCGCCCCGTGGTGCACGACCAGTCCGGCCGGCTTGTCGATCACCAGCACGGCGTCGTCCTGGTAGACGATCTCCAGCGGCAGGACGACGGGCACCGGTCCGCGCGGGGCGGGAGGCGGGATCCGGATCGTGACCTCGGCGCCGGCCGCCAGCAGCGTCCCGGGCCGGGCGGGCCGGCCGTCGACCAGCACGGCGCCGTCGCGGATCAGCCGCGCTAAGAACGACCGCGAGTGCTCGGGGTGCCGTGCGGCGCAGAACCGGTCGAGGCGGCAGCCGGCGTCCTGCTCTCCGATGCGGTGGGCGAACATCGCCTCGCCGGTGCCGGCGGTCATCACCCCCCCGCGTCTCCGGCGGCGGCGCGGCGTCGGAGCAGCATCCAGAGCGGCAGCGCGGCGGCGAGCACCGCGAGCGAGAGGATCTGGCTCGTCGACAGCGAATCGCCGAGCCACAGACCACGTACGGCGTCGCCCCGGGCGAACTCGACCGCGAAGCGGAGCAGGGCGTAGCCGACGAGATACGCCAGCGCCCCCTCGCCGGCGAAGCGCTGGCGCCGCTCGACGAGCAGCACGAACGGCAGCACGAGCAGCAGGTTGCCGGCCGCCTCGTAGAGTGGCGCCGGGTGCAGCCCGATGCCGAGCGGCACGCCGGTCTGCGCGTGCGCCAGCTCCGAGTGATACGTCACGGCCCACGGCAGCGAGCACTGGCTGCCGAAGCAGCACCCCGCCGCCATGCAGCCCAGCCGTCCGATCGCCTGGGCCACGGGAAGCGGCGCGGCTCCGAGGTCGAGGACCGCCGCGGCGTTCATCCCGAGGCGCCGGGCGCTGAGGAGCACGCCGGCCAGGCCGCCGAGGATCGCCGTCCAGACCACTCCGGCGGCGCGCAGGAAGTCGCTCGAGATGAGCCGGCCCGGATGCTCGAGGTAGTAGGGCAGCTCGACGATCAGCAGTCCGAGCTTCCCGCCGGCCAGACCGGCGACCACCGACCAGAACACGACGCTGCTGACGCGATCGGGATCGAGTCCCCGGGTCCGGCCGCGGCGGACGACGCCGTACCAGCCGACGAGCAGGGCGATCGCGACCAGCACGCCGTAGGTCCGCAGCTCGAGATGGACCGTGCCGACCATCGGCAGGTGAACCTCGCCGAGATCGACGAGCAGCGGGTGCATCGGCGTCAGGCCTCGTCGCCGACGTCGGCCGGCGCGTCCGCGGAGGCGTCGGCGGGGGCCGGACCGCGGCGCCAGAAGGCCTCGAGCAGCAGCAGGCCGGCTCCGATCACGAGACCCATGTCGGCGACGTTGAACGTCGGCCAGCGGTTGGTGCCGAACCGCTGGACCAGCCAGCCCATCGCCGGTTCCCAGCCGGCGTAGACGTCGATGAAGTCGATCACGTGACCCCAGACCAGCCGGTCGAGCACGTTGCCGGCGGCCCCGCCGAGGATCAGCGCCAGGCCGAGGCGCGCGAACCGTTCCCTCTCCGGAACGCGCAGCAGGAAGACCACGATCGCGACGACGGCCACGAGAGGCAGCGCCAGGAGCAGCAGGGTGCGCCACGGCTCGACGAGGCCGTGGCCGAGTCCGAACAGCGCCCCCCGGTTGTGGCTCAGCGCGAACCGCAGCGTGCCGGGAACGACCGTCACCGGCCCGTCGGCGAGCAGCCAGGTCGCCAGGCCCTTGGTCGCCTGGTCGGCGACGAACCAGCCGCCGGCGAGCATCAGATCACGGCTCCAAGTCTTCACGCGCGTCCTCGTGTCCCCGTCGGCGGGGCGAAACCCGAGAATACACTCCGGCGGCACCGCGCTCCCGGCGGATCGGTCGCCGTTGGAGGCGCCCCGGCGGCGTGGCAGAATACGCCACTTCGTGCCCGCCTCGCCGCGTCTCGCGCGCACAGCCCGGAGAGACCCGATGCCGTACACCCGACCGAGTGGAGAGCACCGGTTCGCCGAGACCGAGCGCGAGATCCTGCGCTTCTGGAACGAGCGCCGGATCTTCGCGCGGACGCTCGAGCGGACGGCCGGCGGTCCGCGGTTCGTCTTCTACGAGGGACCGCCGACCGCCAACGGCCTGCCCCACAACGGGCACGTGCTCACCCGGGTGGTCAAGGATCTCTTTCCGCGCCACCGGGCGATGCGCGGGTTCTTCGTGCCGCGCATCGCGGGCTGGGACACCCACGGCCTGCCGGTCGAGGTCGAGGTCGAAAGGGAACTCGGACTCAAGGGCAAGCAGGAGATCGAGCGCTACGGCGTCGAGCCGTTCACCCGCCGCTGCATCGAGTCGGTGTTCCGCTACACGGAGCAGTGGGAACGCCTGACGGAGCGGATCGGGTTCTGGGTCGATCTCGAGCAGGCATATGTCACGTTCCACCGGCCCTACGTCGAGTCGGTCTGGTGGGCGCTCGCCGAACTGTTCCGGCGCGGGCTGCTCTACCGCGGCCACAAGGTCGTCTGGTGGTGGCCCCAGGGGGGGACCGCGCTCTCCTCGGCCGAGGTCGGCCTCGGCTACCGCGAGACCGACGACCCGGAGCTGATCGTCCGGTTCCGCAGCCTGTCGCGCGAGGGCGTGAGCTACCTGGCGTGGACGACGACGCCCTGGACGCTGCCGAGCAACGTCGCGCTGGCCGTCGATCCGGGGCTCGAGTACGTGCTGGCCCGCATCGAGCGCGAAGGCGTCCCGGCCGAGCGGGTGATCGTCGCCGCGCCGCTGGCGGGGCGCGTACTCGGCGAGGAGGGGGTGACGGTGCTCGAGCGGTTCTCCGGCCGGGCGCTGGTCGGCGAGCGGTACGAGCCGCCGTTCCGCTACGCCGAGCCGACCGGAGGCCGGGCGTTCGAGGTCGTCCCGGCCGACTTCGTCGGCGCCGAACAGGGAACCGGCATCGTCCACGTCGCTCCCGCGTTCGGCGAGGACGACTCCCGCGTCGCCCGCGAGCAGGGGATGGGATTCCTGCAGCTCGTCGAGCCCGACGGGACGTTCCCGCCCGAGGTGACCGACTTCGCCGGGCGGTTCTGCAAGGAGGCCGATCGCGACATCATCCGGCTGCTGCGGTCCCGCGGCCTGGTGTTCGCCGAGGGGACGTACCGGCACGACTACCCGTTCTGCTGGCGCGCGAGTTCGGATCCGCTGATCCAGTACGCCCGGCCGGCCTGGTTCATCCGCACCACGGCGCGGATCGACGATGCGATCGCGAACAACCGAACGGTCAACTGGCTGCCCGAGCACATCCGGGAGGGACGCTTCGGCGACTTTCTGGCCAACAACGTCGACTGGGCGCTGAGTCGCGAGCGGTACTGGGGCACGCCGTTGCCGATCTGGGTCTGCGAGGCGTGCGGACACGAGCACGTGGTCGACAGCCTGGCCGCGATCCTCGAGCGCAACCCCGACGCGCTGGCGCACTGGGAACGGGCGCGTGCGGAGGATCCATCGCTCTCCGAGCACCTCGTCGTGCACAAGCCGTGGATCGACGCCGTCGAGCTGCCGTGTCCGGAATGCGGCGGGGTCTCGCGGCGCGTCCCGGAAGTCGTCGACTGCTGGTTCGATTCCGGCTGCATGCCGTTCGCGCAGTTCGGCTTTCCGCACCGGGGCGTCGAGGAGTTCCGCCGTTCGTTCCCGGCGGACTTCATCTCCGAGGCGATCGACCAGACCCGGGGCTGGTTCTACTCGCTTCTGATGGTCAGCACGCTGCTGTTCGACGAGGAGACCCAGCGGCGCTACGGGATCGAGCCGCCGCGGAACTACCCGCATCCGTACCGGACCTGCATCGTGCTCGGACACGTCTGCGATCCGGAAGGCAGGAAGGAATCCAAGAGCGCCGGAAACTACACCTCGCCCGACCTCGTGCTCGAGGGCTGGTTCGAGCTGACGGTCGCCCCCGCCGAGCGCCTGCCGGCCCCGCCCGATCCGGACGAGGTCGTCCTGCTCCCGCCGTTGGTCAAGACGCTCGGCCTGCCGCAGGGCGGGACGATCGCGCTGCGCCATCCGGACGATGCTGCGCGGACCTGCCGCGCGCGGATCACCGCGCACCCCGCCGTGGGCAAGGAGTCGATCGTGCTCGGCGCGCTGCAGCTCGACCGGCTCGGCCTGACGCCGGGCGACCGCGTCGTGCTCGACGTCCTCGACGATCCCCCGGGCGCCGACGCCTTCCGCTGGTTCTTCTACTCGGCTGGGCCGCCCTGGAACAACACGCGCAACTCGCTGCGGGCGATCCGCGAGGCGCAGAACGAGTTCCTCGTCCGCTGGCAGCACGTGCTGCAGTTCTTCCTGATCTACGCCTCGATCGACGGCTTCGACCCGGCCGAGGGGCTTCCTCTCGGAGACGGCGGCGCCCTGCCGGCGTTCGACCGCGGCCGGGGCTGGCGGCCGCCGGCGGAGCGGGCGCTGCTCGACCGCTGGATCCTCTCAGAGACGGCCCTGCTGGCACGGCGCGTCTCGGAGGCACTCGACGCGTTCCGCATCCACGAAGCGGCGCTGGCGCTGCGGGGATTCGTCGACGGGCTTTCGAACTGGTACGTCCGGCGCAGCCGGGACCGGTTCTGGGCTTCCGGGATGGAAGCCGACAAGCAGGACGCGTTCTGGACGCTGTGGGAGGTGCTCCTCACGCTGGCCCGGCTCGCGGCGCCGTTCGTGCCGTTCTTCTCGGAGCACGTCTGGCGCACGCTGGTCGTCGGGGCATGGCCCGAACTGCGCGACGAAAGCGTCCACCTCGCGGCCTGGCCCGAGGTTGCGGCGGAGTGGATCGACGAGGATCTCTCGACGGCGATGGCGCGGGTGCGCGAGATCGTCTCCCTCGGTCTCGCGGCGCGTTCGGCGGAGCGGATCCGCGTGCGCCAGCCGCTGCGCCGGGCGCGGGTGTTCATGGCGCACGACCGGCTCGAGCGGCAGGTCGCCGGGCTGGCGGGCCTGATCGAGGACGAACTCAACGTGCGCGAAGTCGTCTTCGGGGGCGATGCCGACCACTACGTGACCTGGTCGATGAAGCCGAACTTCCGTGCCATCGGCCCGCGCTACGGCAGGCTCGTGCCGGCGATCAAGAAGGCTCTGGCCGAGGCCGACGCGGCGGTGCTGCGGCACCAGCTCGACGAGCGCGGCACGATCGAACTCGAGGTCTCCGGCGAGACGGTCTCGCTCGGCCCGGACGAGATCGCGATCACCCTGGCCGCCCGCGAGCACTACGCGGCCGCCTCGTCGCCCGGCGCGGTCGTCGTGCTCGAGACCGACATCGACGACGACCTGCGTGCCGAAGGGCTGGCCCGCGAGCTGGTCAGCCGGATCCAGGGCTTCCGCAAGGAACTCGACCTCGACTTCACCGACCGGATTTCGCTCTGGATCGAGGCCGCCGACCCGGTCGCCGCGGTGCTGGCGGTCCACGGCGAGCTGATCGCCCGCGAGACGCTGGCCGTCGATCTCCGGTCCGGCGCGCCGCCTGCGGAATGCGAGGTCAAGCGGACCGAGATCGACGGCGTCGCGGTGCGCATCGGGCTGCGCCGGGCGGAGGCCGCATGAGCGCCGGAGACCGGCGGCGGAACGCACCCGGCCTGACCCAGGTCGGCCGGGGGGCGGTCATCCGGGGCACGCTCGAGGGGCCGGGACCGGTGATCGTCCACGGCACGGTCCACGGCCGGCTGCGGCTGGCCGGCGAGCTGTTCGTCGCCCGCGGGGCGCGGGTCGACGGAGCGGGCGCCCGCGTGCGGCGCCTGCGGGTCGAGGGGCACGCCGAGGGGGACTTCCGCGTCGAGGAGGCCCTCGAACTGGGCCCGGAAGGCCATCTCGCCGGTTCGGCCAGCGCGCGCGCCATCGAAACCGCCGCCGGCTCGTCGATCGACGCCCGGCTGACCATCGTGCGCCAGGATACCTGAGCGCCGCGCTTCCGCTCAAGCCGGGGCACCGGTGTCCGAAAAGACGCGCGGGGGGCAGGATCCCCGGTGCGTCGCTCCGCGCCGGGAAGTACAGGAGCCGGTGGCGCGCGTTCTCCTCGTCGACGAAGACCCGTTCGTGATCGAAACGCTGACCGAAGCGCTCGAGCGCGCGGGCCACGAGGTCGCTGCGGCCGCGGGGCAGACGGAAGCGTTCGCGAGGCTCGACGGCGGGTCGTTCGCGGCGATCGTCGCCGGTGTCGACGGCGGCGGAGTGGATGCCGGCGAACTCGTGGCGGGCGTGCGCTCGCGGCATCCCGGGATTCCGGCGCTGGTGTTCGGTCGGGACGTCGGCGGGGCAGGGATGCCGGCCGGAGGCGGAGGCACCGCGGTGCTGATCCGGCCGTTCCATGTCGAGGCGCTGGTCGAGGCGCTCGAGCAGGCGCTGGCCGAGGCGGGCGACGCCCGGTCGGACACGCTGTCCACCGGCAGCGCGCTGATCGGTCGCAACCCGAAGATGCGCGCCCTCAAGGAACTGATCGCCACGGTGGCGCCGGCGACGAGCAGCGTGCTGATCACCGGCGAATCGGGCACCGGCAAGGAACGCGTCGCGCGGGCGATCCACGAGGGCGGGCCGCGCGTCGCGGCACCGTTCGTCCGCTTCGACTGCAGCGCGTTCGACGACGCTGTGCTCGAGGCCGAGCTGTTCGGTGCCGAGAAGGGAGCGCTCCCGGCGCTGACCCGGGCGCGGCCGGGGGCGTTCCGGCGCGCGCACGGCGGGACGCTCTACCTGGCGGACGTCGGCTGCCTGCCGGCCCCGACCCAGACGCGCCTGCTGCGAACGGTCCAGGAACGGGCCGTCCTGCCGCTGGGCTGCGACGACCCGCAGCCGGTCGACGTCCGGATCCTCGCCGGGACGGAGAGGGGGCTGGGCGGGGAAGTCCGGGCCGGGCGGTTCCGCGAGGACCTCTACTTCCGCCTCAACGTGATCCCGATGGACGTTCCGGCGCTGCGCGAGCGGCAGGACGACATTCCCGACCTGGCCGTGCACCTGCTGCGGCAGTACGCCACCGCCTGCGGCAAGCCGAAACTCGACGGGTTCACCCGGCGCGCGATGACGGCGATGGAGCGCTACGCCTGGCCCGGCAACGTGCGTGAGCTGGAAAACGCCGTCGAGCGCGCCGCGCTGCTCGCTCGCGGCGCCGAGGTCGACCTCGACGACCTGCCGCCGGAACTGCGCGCGCGTCGGGTCGACGCCGGCGAGAGCTACCAGCTCAACACGGTGCGGCTCGCCGAGGTCGAGGAGATCGTCGTGCGGCGCGTGCTGACGCGGACCGGCTGGAACATCAAGCGTTCGGCGGAGATCCTCGGCATCACGCGCGCCACGCTGTACTCCAAGATCCGCAAGTTCGGTCTCGCGGCGACGCGCTGAGGCCGGCCGGAAGCGGGGG
>JAJRXN010000546.1 GCA_024276295.1 Acidobacteriota bacterium | reverse complement strand
GAATGCCGAGTTCCCGTGCAAGGTAGACGTCCCCGATCGCGAACGGAAGATGGGTCGTCACGGCGGCGAGATCGGCGACCTTGATGCCGGCGCGGTCCAGGGCGAGTCGCGAGGCGGGAACGTTGGCCTGCGGCATCATGCCGCGTGCGACCCGGGCCTGCCCGAACGCGAGCAGCCGGATCTCGACGCCCGGTTCGAGCGAGAACTCCCGCGCCAGTTCCGGGCCGGTGACGACCATCCCCGCGTTGCCGTCGGCAGGGTGGGTCTGCGTGCCGAAGGTCACCGTTCCGCCCTCGACGACCGGCGCGAGCCGGGCGAGTCCCTCAGCCGTGCTGGGAAACACGCCTTCGTCGCCGCGGACGATGGTCACGACCTTGCCGCGGGCATTCTCGACCGGCAGCGGCGTCACCATGTAACGCCGGTGGAACGCTCCGTCGTCGGCGAGCGCCCGCCGGTACTGCTCGTGCCGCAGCAGCGTGGTCTGCTCCTGTTCCTCGCGGCCGATGCCCGCGGCCCGGGCCACGTTCTCGGCCGTCTCGACCATCGCGTTGCGGGCCAGGGGATCGCGCCCGAAGTTGTCGAGCACCCAGTCTTCCGAGCGACCGGTTCCCCCGGGGCGCGACGGATCCGGGTAGTAGATGTGCGGCCCGTTGCTCGTCCTGTCGGCGGCGATCGCGAGCACCGCCCGGGCGGCTCCGGTGACCAGTTCCTCCGCGCCATGGACCAGGCAGCGGGCGGAGGTGGCGCAGGCCTGGGAGATCGTCGGACCGGTGACCGCGTCGAGCCCCATCAGGCCCGCCAGCCACGGGGCGCCGTAGAACGACGACCGGGACGGGATCGTCGTCCCGAGGCACAGACCGTCGATGGAGTCCGTCGGAATCTCCCGCTCCTCGAGCGCGCGCGAGGCGACGCGCGCGGCGAACGGGATCGGTTCGAGTGTCGCGAAGCTCCCCTGCCACTTGCAGAACGGCGTGCACCAGTACGCGCCCCAGGGAATGAAGACCTGTTCATACGGCATGCCGGTCCTCCCGCGACCCGCCACAGGGTATCAAAGCCGTGGCCGGAACCGGAAGGCGGGTTGCCGCGTGGTGCCACGGGCTCGCTCTACGACGAACGCGGTCGGAGTCGGGCGACCATCTGCTCCTTCATCATGTACAGCGTCGGGACGTAGACCAGCGTCAGGAACGTGCCGACGACCAGTCCGCCGATCGCCACCACGGCGAGTGGGGAAAGCCGCTCGAGACCGATCGCCCGTTCCGCCGCGATCGGCACCATGCCGACGATCGTCGTCACGGCCGTCATCAGGATCGGCCGGGTGCGGACACGGATCGCCATCCGTACCGCCTCCTCGAGGGAGTGGCCCTGCCGGCGGTAGAGCCGGATGAAGTCGATCAGGAGGATCGCGTTGTTGACGATCACTCCGGCAAGCAGGATGAAGCCCATGAAGGCCGGCATGCAGCCATGGCGATCGGCGATCAGCAGCGCCCAGACCGCACCGATCGCGGCGAACGGGATCGAGAGCATGATCACCAGCGGATCGAGAAACGACCTGAAGATCACGACGAACGTCAGGTAGAGAAACAGCAGCGAGAGCGCGAGCGCCTTGCCGAGTCGTCCGAATGACTCGTTCATCTGCTTCATCTCGCCCTGTTCGGAGAGCGTGAAGCCTGCGGGAAGCGCCAGACCCGCCAAGGCGGCCCGGCGCTGTGCGTCCAGGAACGAGACCGGTGCGCGGGCCCGCAGACCGTGGATGTTCACGGTGTACGCCAGGCCTTCACGCGTGATCGTCGATGGGACGAAGACCTTCTCGATGTGCGCCAGGCCGCGCAGCGGAACCCAGGCTCCCGAAGGGGTCTGGATCGGCAGCGCGAGCAGCCGCGAGACGTTCTCCCGTGTCCGTGGGTCGATGCGGAACAGGATCCGCACGCCGTCCTGGTTGAAGACGCGCAGCACGCTGGCCGGCATCCCCCGTGCCGACAGCGCGACCTGCCAGGAGACATCGACCGGTGACAGGCCGTGGCGGGCACACGCGTCGCGGTCGAGGACGAGGTGGAATTCGGTGCGATCGAGGCGCCACGTGGGGTTGACGGACGTGAATCCCGGCCGCTCGCCGAGCCGCCGTCCGACATCAGCCGCGAGCCGGTCCAGGGCGACGAAGTCGTCGCCGGTGATCTGCACGTCCACCGTGGCGGCGATGCTGGAAAGGGGCGTGGCGCCGAACTCAGTCACTCTG